>CAZSOG010000659.1:0-4095 GCA_964607555.1 uncultured Pirellulaceae bacterium
CTTGGCACCGCGCCGACTGCGTAAACCACGCACGTGGCGGCGGCTGACCGTGGCGGAGTGTCGCGCCATTCAAGGGCCGGGAATTGCGGTCGGTTATCGAGTGCAGGTTGGACGGCAACAGTGGTTGATTTACCGATCCTTAGCGCGGACTGCCAACCGCAGCGTGCTGGGACAGAATCTGTCTCAGGAGTTCGTTGCCGCTCGATTCGACACGCACGGCCGCATCGAAGCATTGATCGAAATCGAGTGAGCCGAACAGCGCGAGGTGGATCATGGACGAAGTGCTTGAGCGTCTAACTCGCAACGTGGACGTCGTGCGTGCGCGGATCGCCGCGGCGGCACGGCACGGCGGTCGTTCCGCCGAGGAGATTACTCTGGTCGGCGTGACGAAATACGTCGGCGCCGAGATCACTCGACTGTTCCCGGACGCCGGCTGCACGGTTCTTGGCGAAAGCCGCCCCCAACAACTCTGGCAGAAGGCGGCGGAAATCGACGATCCGCGCATTGATTGGCACCTGATCGGTCACTTGCAACGGAACAAGATTAGCCGGACTCTGCCGATTGTTGCGTGCATCCAGTCGGCCGACTCGGTCGCGTTACTGGATCAATTGCAACGTCATGCCAAACGGCTTAGCGTGGCACCACGTGTGCTGCTCGAGGTGAATATCTCCGGGGACCCGGAAAAACACGGTTTCGCGCCCGATGCGGCCGGCGCGCTCGCGGCACGGCTGGACGCCTGGCATCCCGTGCGGTTTATTGGACTGATGACCATGGCCGCGCGGGCGAGTGACGCCGAGTCAGCGCGCGCCGATTTCGCCGCGCTGCGGCGGCTGCGTGACCAGATGCGCGCCGAGTGCGCCGGCAGCGTGGACTTGTCCGAGCTGTCGATGGGAATGAGTCGCGACTTCGAGACGGCGATCGAGGAAGGTGCCACGATCGTGCGGGTCGGCTCCGCATTGCTGGAAGGAGTGCCAGGGGGATGATCGATCTGGAGGAGCACGCGGACGGCACGGTTTTGCCCATCCGCGCGCATGCCGGAGCGCGTGCCAATGCCCTGCGTGGCGAACAGGGCGGCGAACTGAAGGTGGCCGTGACGCAAGTGGCCGAAAAAGGGAAGGCCAACAAGGCGATCCTGCAGCTGCTCGGAAAAAAACTGAACGTGCCGCGGTCCCGCCTGGAACTGATCGCGGGCCACTCGAACACGCACAAAAAGATACTCGTGCGCGGGATCCAGCCTGGCGAGTTGGCCGCGCGGATTGCGGCGGCCGTCGATGCGCGGCGTTGATCGATGCCGCGGAAGGGAATTTCCGCACGCCATGGACGACGGCGGTGCCGTGTCCGCGGGGGATTTCTAGCAGCAGAGCGGCTTTCGGCTTTACAAACGGAGTGAGATTGCCCAGAATGGAGCCTGCGCGGTCGGCTGTGGCACGACCGCGTGTTGCATTTGAGCTGACCATGAAAACGGAGTGAACCGAAATGACCGATTACATCCCCATGACGCGTGAAGGATATAACAGGAAGAAGGCGGAAGTCGAGCGTTTGGAGCACGTGGAAATCGCGAAGATCGCCGAAAAAATCGCGTTGGCGCGCGACGAAGGTGATTTGAGCGAAAACGCGGAATACCACGCGCAACGTGAAGCGATGGGGCTCCTGCAGGCGAAAATCAACAAGATGAAAAGCGATTTGGCACACGCGTCCATCGTCGATCCGTCAAAACTCCCGACCGACGAAGTTGCCTTCGGCGCGACCGTGGTCGTGAAGGACCTGGATCTGGACGATCAGGAGGAGTTCACTTTGGTCGGTTCGGGGGATGAAGACTACGACGCGGGCAAATATCTGATCACCAGTCCGATTGGCCAGGGGCTGCTCGGTAAGAAAATTGGCCAGGTCGCGGAGATCCCCGTTCCCAAGGGGATGCTACGATTCGAGGTCGTCGACATTCGTTATGATGGTTGATGCCCAACGCAAATGGGGCGCGCGGGCATGGCTCGAATCCCCCCAGTCTATCGTGGACGCGGCATGCCATGGCTCAATGGCAAGGGGCTGGTGGCGGGCCGAACTGTTGAAAACCACAGCATCGTTGTAGCAAGTTCTTTTGCGCCACAGTCTGTTACATTTCACCCATCGACGGAGCCATGGCCCGCGATCATCACGCAAAGGCGCGAACAAGAAGTCAAGAAGGGTGAAGAAACACGGAATCGATGCTGCAATTCGCTCGACCTCCCTACGCAGCCACGCGATCGGGCAAACGCCGAGCCAAGAAATCGCCGCTCCTCCGTCCTTAGAACCTGTAACAAAACTGCTTCGGCAGAGTGTTAATCCGTTTCTTCGACGGGCGTGGACGTTCATCGTACAGGTTTGAAACCAGGTTTTGTGACAGCCTCTTGGCGTCTTTGCCCGTTCGCGCCGTTGCGTGCGCATCCTCTTCCAGTCCACCTCATGTTTCCGATTACCTTTGCGCGTTGAGCGCAACAAATCCGCAACGGCCCAGCAGTCCCAACTTGCCCCGAATCCAGGGGTGTCTGCAGGCCAGGCGTACGGAATCCTCGCGATCGAGAGACATGCCGTGAGCTGAGGGATGAAAATGTGGGCAAGAATTATCGGGTCATGATGTGCTTGCCCTACAATCCCGGGCCGATGTAGGAAGTGAGCGATTTCAAATAGTTGACGCGGTGGAACGCGGCTGGATCCGGGCAGTTCCTCAGGCTCATGCTACCCTTCATTTGTGCAACGCCCGTGTACTCTTTGTTCGTGAGCCACTGAGTGAGTTCGCCGAGCGTGGTCTCGATCCACCGTGGCCCGTATCGAATCAAGACGGCGGCGACCATCACGGCATCCGCGCCGACCAAGATTGACTTGATGACGTCTTCGGCAAAATGCACACCGCCGGTGGCGGCGAGCGACAGCCGTGTCTGCTCCCGCAGCGTCGCGATCCAGCGCAGGGCGAGTCGAATTTCGTGGCGATCGCTGAGCACCAAATCCGGCTCCACTTGCATTGTTTCCAAGTCCAGGTTGGGATCGAGATAGCGATTGAATAATACCAGGCCGCGCAACCCCAATCCGGACAGCTGGCCGATGAAGTTCGGCAGCGCGCTGAAGAACGGGCCCAGCTTGGCGGCCACCGGGATCGACAGCTCGGCACAAGCGGCTGCCACTCGCTCCAGGTAGATCCGTTCGATCGATGCGGCATCTTGCTCGGCGTCGGTGGCGACGTAGTACAAGTTCAACTCGATGGCATCCGCTCCCGCGTTTTCCATGCGTTGGGCGTATTGCAACCAATTGTCGGCCATGATCCCCGTATTAATGTTGGCGATGATCGGAATCGAAACGGCCCGTTTGCAGGCGGCAACATGCTCGAGATACCGCGTGGGGCCCGTGAAGTGGCCGCCCATATTGGGCGAAGGGCCCGCCACGGACGCCGAAACTCCGTTTGCCTGGTCCAGCAATGCCGCGGACGGCCCCTCCGCATGCTCGACCTGCTCGGCAAATAATGACGGCAGAACCGCCGCCGCCACGCCGGCATCCACCAAACTGCGTAATGTGTCGATTGTCGCGGTCAGGGGAGACGACGCCGCAATGATCGGATTGGCTAACGGCAAGCCGAGGTACGTGGTGGTCAGGTCCATAGGCATTAAGGGTGCTCCCGGTCGGTCGATCTAGCACGACACGGAGTGCAACTCCGTGATGTCGGCTGCCAAAACTGCCCGAATTTCCGATGGTCGAGCCCCCAGAGCGATACGCGCTCGTGCAGAGCAGCTTCCGATCCAGCGGCATGCCAAAATGCGTCTGGCCGAACGTATCAAACCACGCGGTGTCCTCACAGCTCGGGGAGAGCGTGCGTCGTCTCAGCGCGCACGGACGTTCACGGCCCCACTTCGGCTATTGTGCCAGGGTCGGCGCGCCTTTGCAATGTCATCGTCCAATCTCCTAACGCGGGCTGCGCCCGCAACGCTATAGGCTGTAGGGCATACGGGGTAGAGTCTCGGGAAAACGTTATTGTTTAGCCGTCTGCGGCAACCGCAAGTGGAAGAGCGTTTGCGCATTGTCCATTTGAAACACAGAGGCACGGAGATCACGGAGGTGATTCGAAAACAA
>CAZSOG010000660.1:0-4094 GCA_964607555.1 uncultured Pirellulaceae bacterium
TGAGGATTAGCGTCGATTAGTGTTCTTTTTCTTCTGGTCCGTGAACAGTTACCTAGGGATTTGAGTTGCTTGGTGGGGCGTGGGGGGAATTGGACAGGGGCATGTGATTGGGGTTGCGCACGGTCCGTTCGGAGAACAGACCTACCTGTGTCGCCCACCTGGATATCGGGCGGCGCCGCCAATCGTTTTTTGGGCGGCACAGGTAGAGCGGCTCTCCGAGCCGTGGCCGCCCAGGGATCCGTCAGTTGGTTGGAGGCAACGCCTCGTTAGATTTTAATGTTGCAGGATGCGCGCGCCGTGCGCGCATATTTTATGACCGGGTGGCACGCGCCAAAGGCGGATATGATGTGGAGACGCACTCGGCCAATAGATAACCGGGCGCTCGCGCCCAAACATCCGCCAAAGGCGGATGCCACCCCTTATGGGTTGCGGGCCTTCCGCATCAGGAGATGAGAAATGACCGAAGCACTCCCATCAGTGACTCGATTGACCACGCCTTATTCGCGGCGCCGGTTCCTGGCCGGCTCGGTTGCGGCGGTCGCGAGCACTCAGATCGTGCCCGCATCCGTGTTGGGCCGCGAAGGGCAATTGGCGCCAAGTGAGCGGATCACGATCGGGATGTTTGGCGTCGGCAACCGCGGCAGCAGTTCGCTGAACGCCATGCGTCCGCTGCCCGATCACCAGGTTGTCGCGATCGCCGAATGCCGGCAGACGCGTGCGTTGCGCGCACAAGCCCAGGTGAACAAGGTCTATGCCGAGCGGCTGGGGCGCGAGTCCTATCACGGCTGCAAGATCTATCGTGATTTTCGCGACGTTCTGGCCCGTGCCGACATCGACGCCATTTGGGGGTGCGTGCCCGACCACTGGCACGGCGTCGTCTACAACCGGACGATCGAGGCGGGCAAGGACATGTATGGCGAGAAGCCGATTTCGCGATGGATCGCCGACGGGATCAGGACGCGCGACGCCGTGCGTCGGTACAGCTGTCTGTTTCAAACCGGGACGCAGCAGCGCAGCGACCCGAAGTTTCGTCACGCGTGCGAGTTAGCGCGCAACGGCTATCTCGGTAAAGTCCACACGATCTACGTGGGCGCGCCCGGCGGGCGCGAGTATCCGGTGGTACCACCGTGCGATCCACCGGAAGGTTTTGACTATGATCGCTGGAGCGGTCCCGCGCCGCTGTTCCCGTTCGACAAGCAGCGGTGCGAGTGGCTGGCCATGTACATGATCTCGCATTACTGCGCCGGTTTCATCACCAACTGGGGCGTCCATCATTTGGATATCGCCGGCTGGGGGTGCCCGGAGGTGTTTCACAAGCCGTTCGAAATCGAAGGGTCGGGGGTCTTGCCAAGTCAGGGGATGACAGACACGTGGATCTCGTGGCAGATGCAACTGCGTTGGGAAAGTGGTTTGAAGATGAGTTACACGAACAGCGACAATCCCAACAAACAAGGATGCAAGTTCCAAGGGGACGAGGGCTGGGTGCACGTGAATCGCCGCGGCATCTCGGCGGAACCGGCGTCGCTGCTGGACGTGAAGTTGAAATCGAGTGACAATCCGCTCCACGCGAGCCCGGAGCATGCGAACCCATATACGGCCCATACGGCTGATTTCTTCCACTCTGTCCGGACACGCCAGGACCCCGTTTCACCGGTCGAGGAGGGGCATGCCGCCAGCACGCTCGGGAACGTCTCCGACATCACGCTGCGTCTCGGCCGTAAACTGAGATGGGATCCGACGCAGGACCGATTTATCGGTGACGATGAAGCAAACAACATGCTGGCGCGCGCTGCGCGCAGCCCGTGGACGATTTGACATTCGCCCTGGTGGAGGCACCTCCTGATCGCCACCGACGTACTGGCGGTCGGATACCACATGCCCGGAAACGCGACATACAATCAAACCCATTCAGAGGACGGCCATTATGTTTCGAAACCACCGCTTCTTGATATTGATCCTGTTCGCCGGGACGGGGGCACTTTCGTGCCCGGGCACCTGGGCCGCGGAAATGTCCGAGGCAGACGCCTGGAAAGCACTGCCCCAGTACCAGTATGGCCAGGATATGGCGCCGCTGTTGACGCTCGATCGAGTCGTCATTCAGGCGATGCGCGCGCCGGCGACGCGTGCCGCATGTGCCAAGCGGCTGGCGACGCTCTTGACCCTTGAGCGCACGTCACTGCCCGCGCGGCAATATATCTGTCTTCAGCTGCGTCAGATCGGCACTCCCGCGGAAGTGCCGGTATTGGCCAGACTTCTGGCGCAACCGGAGACCACGGAAATGGCGCGCTATGCACTGGAATCGATTCCCGGCACCGCATCCGGCGCGGTGTTGCGGGACGCGTTGGCGACCCGCAAGGGCAAACCGCTCATCGGCCTGATCAACTCAGTCGCCGCGCGCCGGGACGCCGCTGCCGTGCTGGCCCTGCAACGGTTGTCCACTTCATCCGATAAGCACGTCGCGGCAGCCGCGCTTTGGGCACTGGGCAACATCGCCAGTGAGTCGGCCACGGCCTACCTGCTGCAGCGTGCCGAGCGAACCAAGGACCCGGTTCCCCAGGAGCTGGCAGTGCCATTGCTACGGTGTGCCGACGCCATGCGGCGGAACGGGAAAGCCGATGAGGCCGAAAAACTCCTCGTGAAGCTGAGCGTGCCCGGCCAATTGGCCGCCGTACGCCGCGCGGCATTGGGTGGTTTGCTTCGCTTGCAAGGTGACGATGCCGCGCAGACCATCGTCCATTGGCTATCCGATGCGGACGCGGCACGGCGTCGAGTTGCCGTGGCGCATCTTCATGCGCTGTCCGACAAGCAGCTGGATCAGCTGATCGCACGCCTTTCCACATTGCCACCGGCAACCCAGTTGGCGGTCGTTGATTTGGGCGCTGCCCGGCGCGGCACGAAGCTGCTGCCGCTGGCGCGGTCGTTAATGCAGTCCGACAACGTGGATCTGAAACTGGCCGGGATTCGGTGCCTGGGGCTCATCGGCGATGCGTCGACCACCGGCGTGCTGATCGAAACGCTGGCCGCCGGTGGTGATGTGACCGCCGCCGCCCAGGAGGCGCTGGTCAGCCGGCCGGCAAAGGAGGTCGTGCCCGTGCTGATCGAGACGCTGCGGAATCGGCCCGCCCTGCGCGGTCAGGTCATCCCCGTCCTGGTGAAACTCAAGAGCTACGACGCGATCGATCCGCTGATCGATATCGCGGCCGCAACGGACCCCGCCGAATACGTTCCGGCCCTGGACGGCCTGCGCGGAATCGCCGACCCGGACAAGACCGACATCCCGCGCCTGATCAAGCTACTACTACGGACCGAGCGTGGCAAGCATCGCGACGAAGTGGAAAAGACGATTCTGATCGTCTGTGACAAGCTGCCCGCCGGCGCCGACCGCGCCAAGTTAGTGCTCGCCAGTCTTGCCGGGATCGACCGCGCGGAAGCGCCAAAATACCTTCCACTGCTCGGACGACTCGGCGGCGCCAAGGCGCTGGCGGTGATCCAGACGTCAATGCGCGACAACGACCCGGCGATGCGCGAAGCCGCGATCCGCGCGCTCTGCAATTGGCCCAATGCCGAGGTGGCTGACCGTTTGCTGGAATTGGCCAAGACGTCCGCGAATCGGACCCATCGTCGTTGGGCTCTACGCGCCTATATACGCGTCATCACGCTCAAAAGTGACCGGCCCGAAGAGCAAACGCTGGCCATGTTGCAAAACGCCATGAAACTGGCCGAGGGGGCGGACGAAAAACGGCTCGTGCTTGAGCGTGCGGCGACCGTGCGGACCATGGACACCGTCAACTGGATCGCGCCGTATTTGGATGATCCGGAATTAGCGCAGACCGCGTGCGTGGCGATTTGTGATTTGGCCCACCATCGGTTCTTGCGCCATCCGAACTTGGACCGATTCGGCCCACTGTTGGACAAGGTCGCCCACATCAGCAAGGACCCTGCCATCGTCGAACGCGCCAAACGTTACCGACTCGGACTGTGAGACACGCGGCGTGAGAGATGAGAGTACCCGTTCACGGCCTTGTGGGTCTTAATCTTAATCTTAATCTTAATCTTAACGCGGGCTGCGCCCGCAACCCAAGAAGGGTGGCAAG
>CAZSOG010000661.1:0-4093 GCA_964607555.1 uncultured Pirellulaceae bacterium
CGGGTTTATCCCGGTGGAGCGCTGATTTTGCACTACGCCGCCTCAACTCACCCGCATTCCCGTCACCGCCGGGTTTATCCCGATGGAACGGTGATTCTGCACTACCCGCGTCGCTCGCCCGACATCAACTCCCGTGGCGGCTGAACCTCGACACAAAAACTTGACTCAAGATCAGCAAATTTCCGCCCATAAGGTCTCTAACGTGTACGATGGACTGCCAAGTCCGTCGGAGACGCGGACAAATACGCTTCCGAGGCCATTTCTTGACCGTCGCTAAGCAATCTAACGCCAAATGCCCGCGTCGGCAAGCAACGGGAAGGTTCATTTCGTCCCACGCTGCCGCTTTTCTTAGTTCCCGTACACAAGCTCCCGCTTGCCAATTTGGCCGGACAAAGTGTCACGCTCGCCAGCGGAAGAAGCAGCGGAAAAAGCAGACATCCTAACTTTCAGAAAGCCGCCCGAAGTTAGATTCTTAGGCTGCCACATGCGCGCACCGTGCGCGCATGTTTCGAAGCGAACAACGGGAGCGCGACCGAAAGAGGGCTGACTCCCTTGTGGGTTGCGGGCCACCCGCATTAGATGTCTGGCTATTTGGCCCTCTTACGATCGAGTCTCGGGCGGGGTGCGCGTCGGTTTGGGAAACCGGAATCGCAGAGAATCGCAGACACCCGACAATTGCCCATTCAATCTGCATGTTGCATCTGGCAGTTTGTCAGATTCTAGGGTGTCCGCGAATTCAATACGCGAATTCAATATCCGCTTTCCACACCACGTCCCTGCGTTTCCATCCGTGTCCGGTTCCCGGTCGAGTGCGTTGCCCAAGCGCTCGCGAGTCGCATGCGCCCGCGGCTCGACCCGCACGGACGAGAGCCGAACCGTGCCGGCAAGCGTCGTTCGTGTCTATTATTGCCGGTCATCCTACACCAGGAATTCCATCGCGCATCGGTGAAAACTGATCTTGTCACAACTTGCGAGGATACGCGGTCTCCCGTGGCATGGTTTTTGCTCACCCTGATCCCAACGCGATTTGGTGCCAGCGGGGCGTGTGGTACGTTCCCCCGCAGGGCGAAATCGCCGCCAGATTAACTAATGAACGGGCATGCCTGACACACGGCACGCGTCAGCGGTCGGGTACGACATGATAGACAGGAGCAAAAACCATGACATTTCGATTTGACAAACTGACCATTAGGGCCCAGGAGGCGTTGCAGCGTGCTCAGACTGAGGCCCAGTCGGTTGGCCATCCGGAAGTTGATTCACTGCATCTGCTGTTGGCGCTGCTGCGGGAGACCGAAGGGATCGTCGCGCCGATCGTGCAGAAGATTGGCGTACCGGTCGAGCAACTCAGTGGCATTCTCGAGACGGAGTTGAGCCGCTACCCCAAGGTCAGCGGGGCCGGCGAAGCAGGCGTGAGCAAGGAACTTCAAGAAGTGCTGCAGGCCGCGCAAAACGAAGCCGCGACGATGAAGGATGAGTTCGTATCGACCGAACATCTTTTCCTCGCGTTAACCAAGGTCGATTGCAAAGCCAAGAACTTGCTGCAGATCAATGGCGTGCGTGACACGGATATCCTGGCGGCACTGCGCGAGCTGCGTGGCAGCACGCGGGTCACGGACCAGAGTCCGGAAGACAAATTCCAGGCCCTCGAACGTTATGGGATCGACCTGGTTGAAAAGGCGCAACAGGGCAAGTTGGATCCGGTGATTGGCCGTGACCAGGAGATTCGACGCGTTATTCAGGTACTGTCGCGCCGCACCAAGAACAACCCGGTTCTGATTGGCGAGCCGGGTGTCGGCAAGACGGCGATCGTGGAGGGACTTGCCTTACGGATCGTGCAGGGCGACGTGCCGCAGAGTCTCAAGAACAAACGGGTCGTGGCGCTTGATATGGGCTTGCTGATCGCCGGCGCGAAGTTCCGTGGCGAGTTCGAGGATCGGCTAAAAGCGGTCTTGCGCGAAGTAACCGACGCCCGCGGGTCGATTGTCTTATTCATTGATGAACTGCACACGGTGGTTGGCGCCGGCGCGGCGGAGGGGGCGTCGGACGCCGCGAATTTGCTCAAGCCCGCATTGGCCCGCGGCGAGCTGCGTTGCATCGGCGCGACGACACTCGATGAATACCGCAAACATGTCGAAAAAGATAAGGCACTGGAGCGGCGTTTTCAGCCCGTCTACGTCGGCGAACCAAGTGTCGATGATACGATCGCCATCCTGCGTGGCCTCAAGCCCCGATACGAAGCACACCACAGCGTCAAAATCAAGGATTCGGCACTGGTTGCCGCCGCGAAACTCTCGCACCGATATATCACCGAACGGTACATGCCGGACAAGGCGATTGACCTGGTCGACGAGGCGGCGAGTCGCCTGGCCATGGAATTGGAAAGCGTTCCAAACGAAATCGATGAAGTCCAGCGACGCGTCCGCCAGCTGGAATTGGCCGCGCGGCAGCTGAGTGAAGAGACCGAAGAGTCCGCGCAGCAACGGCTGGTGGAAATCGAGGCTGAGATCGCCGAGCAGAAACAGCAACTGGCCAGCTTGCGCGAACGGTGGGAAGCTGAAAAAATGGGCCTGGGCGACGTGCAAAAGGTCCGACAGGAATATGAGCAAGTTGACCTCGAATTCACACACCTCGATACGGCAATTAAGGAAAAACAATCGGCCGGCATCCCCGTCGGTGAACAGGACTATCAACGACTCTATGAACTCGACGTCCATCGACGCAAGTTGATGGACCGGATTCAGGCCGAAGAAAACACGGATTCAACGGAACCGGCCGAAACGCCAACCCGTCGACTCCTGCGCCAAGAAGTCACGGAACATGAGATCGCGGAAGTGGTGAGCGCCTGGACCGGTATTCCCGTCACGCGCATGATGGAGACCGAGCGGGAAAAACTGCTGAAACTGGAAGATCGCTTGCACCAGCGCATCATCGGCCAAGACGAGGCGGTTGCCGCGGTGGCCAACTCCGTCCGCCGGAGCCGCAGCGGTCTGCAAGACCCGAATCGCCCGATCGGTTCCTTTATTTTTCTCGGTCCGACCGGCGTCGGCAAAACGGAACTCTGCAAGGCGCTTGCCGAAGTACTGTTCGACGACGAAGATGCGATGGTCCGGATCGACATGAGCGAATTCATGGAGCGGCATACGGTCAGCCGTCTGATCGGGGCGCCTCCAGGCTACGTCGGCTATGAGGAAGGTGGCAAACTGACCGAGGCGGTCCGCCGCCGTCCGTACGCCGTGGTCTTGCTGGACGAAATCGAAAAAGCCCATCAAGATGTCTTTAATATTTTGCTCCAGGTTCTCGACGACGGACGCCTGACCGACAACCACGGGCACACGGTCGATTTCAAAAATACGATCATCGTGATGACCAGCAACATGGGAAGCCAAGCAATTCAGGAGATCACGCAACGGGGAGGCGATGAGCAGGCAATTCGTAAGACAGTCATCGAGGGTCTACAAACGCGGTTGCTGCCCGAGTTCCTGAATCGCATCGACGAGATTATCGTGTTCCACTCATTGGACCGGCCGCAAATACGGCAGATTGTCGATTTGCAGATCGAACGGTTCGAACGGTTGATCGCGCAACAGGACTTGACATTGGTCGTCACCGATGCGGCGCGCAATGCGATCGCCACCGAGGGCTTTGATCCCGTGTATGGGGCCCGCCCGTTGAAACGAGTAATTCAGCAACGCATCCAAAACCCGCTGGCCGTCGAACTGCTGCGGCGCGATTTCAAAGAAGGGGATTGCGTGCGAATCGACTACCAGGATGGCGAGTTCGTGTTCGCACGCGCCGAGCCACCGGCCGCCGCCGAATAAACGGCGCGTGGCCAGGTCGGTGCCCTCCACATCACGCGCTGGCGCCCCATGGACTTGCCCCATGGGTGAATCAGTCTCCCAGCTACAGCGGACCCCACCACATTGCCCAGACCCCCATGGGCTTGCCCCGCGGGTGAATCAGTCTCCTAGCTACGGCGGACCCCGCCATTTTCTCGCCCCTTCACGCGCACGCGTTTTTCGATCTGGATTGACGGTCCCTTTTTCAATCTGTACGACGTTTCTCCAAGTCCCTCACGAGCGCGCGGCAACACGAA
>CAZSOG010000662.1:0-4085 GCA_964607555.1 uncultured Pirellulaceae bacterium
GTCGGCGTGCACACCACCCAATTCGCGATCCGGGATCCGAGCGTCGGGCTCTGGAAACCGATTTTGGAGTTAGCCCAAGATGAGCTGGACCGGCTCGATACCGAGCGTGCCGTTCCATTAATCCGAGTGGCCGGCCTATGCGGGACGACTCGACAAGCGGTCGCGGAAGCAACCGCCGCGCGCGAACATGGATTTCATCTGGGACTGCTCAGTCTGAGCGCGCTGCGCGGCGGGTCGATCGACGAACTGATCGACCATTGTCGCGCGGTCGCGGAGGTAATCCCCGTGTTTGGATTCTACCTGCAACCCGCGGTTGGGGGTCTGCGGCTGCCCTGCGCATTCTGGCGTCGCCTGTTCGAAATCCCCCAGGTTGCCGCGGTGAAGGTCGCGCCCTTCAACCGCTATCGGACGATCGATGTCGTCCGCGCGCTCGCCGAATCAGAACGCGATGATATCGCGCTCTACACTGGCAACGACGACAACATCGTCGTCGACTTGATCACTCCGTTTCGATTCCTTGTGAACAACCAATCGGTCGTGCGCCGATTCGCCGGCGGGCTGTTGGGCCATTGGGCTTGCTGGACGCGACAGGCCGTCGAACTCCTGGATCGGTGCCACGCGACACTGGCGGCTGACGACACGGTCCCAGCCGAGCTTCTCCAAATGGCGATCGAAGTGACGGACATGAACGCCGCCCTATTCGACGTCGCGCATGACTACGCCGGCTGCATTGCCGGAATTCACGAAGTCCTGCGGCGTCAAGGACTACTGGCCGGCACCTGGTGTCTCGATCCAAACGAACAATTGAGCCCGGGCCAGGCCGAAGAAATTGATCGAGTATGCCGCGCCTATCCCCACCTGGTCGACGATCCGTTCGTCGCCCAACATCGTGACCAGTGGTTGGCATGACCCGTGCTTACAACAGCTCGCCCACTTGTTCCGTCTTCGCTTCGGGTTCGCGCGACAATGTCAGATCCAACTGCACCAGCTTGGAGGACGAGAAGCGCAGGGCACCGGTCGGACAGGCCTGAACGCACTCGGCAGCCACCTTTCGGAGCGCGTCATCCATCTCCCCGCCAAACGGCACGATCACTTGCACATCGAAGCCGCGCCCGACGAATGCCAGTCCCAACGGTTCCTGGTTCGCCGCCGCGATCTTGACGCACAGCTCGCATTTGATGCACTTACCCGGCTCGAAGACTACGGCCGAGTTACGGCCAATGAGTTCGTAAGGCCGCCGCGCGCCCGCGTAGTGGGTCGAATTGGCCTGGTACATGATGGCGTACCGTTCCAGTTTGCAATCGTTGTGTGCCGAACAACCACAGGAGAGACAGCGGTCCGACACATCGGCGGCCTCGTCCGAGGAGAATTCATGCCCGGGTTCCACATGTTCATCGCAGGACGAGCGCGCGTTTTCGAGGAAACGGTCCATTTCATCATCGGCCATCTTGTTCATCCGCGACGAGAATGGTCTTCCAGCGCCACGCACGGTTCGGCCCGACACGTATTGGTCGATCGTATGCGCGACTTCCTTGCCATCGGCCACGCAGCGCACCACGATCGCCTTGCCGCGAACCGAATTACCGACCGCGAAGACGCCCGGCCGGCTGGTTTGGTAAGTGTCCCCGCCGACCTGAAGCCCGCGCCGCGCGGCCTTGAGCCCCAACAACTCGACCTGTTCCGGGGCGATCGGGCCGCATGCGAACAGGACCGCATCATACTGGTCGCACAGTTCATCGAGTTGGTTTGCCGTGGTAATCGGGGTCTGCCACCGCGTGTCGACACCAAGTCGCAGAATCTGCTGAATTTCGGCATCCAAGACTTCCGGCGGCAATGTTTCGGGAGATTCGTCGCGCAGCCGGCCGCCGGCCACCGAAGCGCGGTCAAACAGCACGCAGTCATGCCCCAATTGCCGCAGGTAATAGGCCGCCGCGAGGCCGCTGGCGCCCGCCCCGATCACGGCGATGCGGTGTCCCGTACGGGCGCGACAGCGCGGCATGTACGGGTCGTCGCGCGCGAGATCCGTGTCGGCCACGTAGCGTTTGAGTTCGCAGACCGCCACGGGGTGGTCGGCACCGTTGCGCCGGCAACCTTTCTCGCACGGTTTGGAACAAACGCGGCCCAGCACGGCGGGCAGCGCGATATCATGCTTGATCGTCGCGATCGCATCCGGGATGTCGTGATCACCGATCTGTTGCAACATCAACGGGATATCCATGTGCGCCGGACAGGCGAAATAACAGGGCGCCAGACAGTCCCCCACGTGCTCGCTCAACAATAGCTCCAGTGCCGTACGCCGCATGTCTCGCACTTCGTCCGTATCGTTGTCGATTTCCATTCCGTCCACCACGCGCGTCGCGCACGAGGGCACGATCCGGCCAGTTTGCCGATCCTTGACAACACAGACCAGACAGGAAGTAGACGGCTCGTATCCCTTCAAGAAACAGAGCGTCGGGATCTCGATGCCCAGTTTCTCCGCGGCATCCAAAATCGTTGCTCCCTCGGGAACTTCGACCTGCTTGGCGTCGATCGTAACGATAGGCACGATTAGCTCCTCATGCGGGAGGCCCGCAACCCACAAGGGAGTACACCCTCCTTCGGTCGCGCTCCCGTTGTTCGCTTCGAAACAGGCGCGCACCGTGCGCGCATGTGGCAGCCTAAGAATCTCATAGGATTCTCGGTCAGCGGCGTATTCATCGTCCGCACGCAAACCATCTCCGCGGGGTGTGCGCCGGTTTCCACGATGGACTTGGAAGTCCATCGTACAAAGTCACGAGACCACATCGACTGCCTCCTCGGGACACACTTGCCGGCAAGTATCACAACGCGTGCAACGACTCATATCCACGGCGTGTCGACGGTAGGGCGTCAACGGAATGGCATCCACCGGACAATACTGCGCGCACAGCGTACAACCGATGCATTTATCATTGATTTCGTACTTGATCAGCTCCGGGCATTTGCGTGCCGGACAATGTCCATCCAGATGGGCTTCGTATTCTTCGCGAAAATAGGTCAGGGTTGACAGGACCGGATTCGGCGCGGTCTTACCGAGCCCGCAAATGCTCCCGGCAGCCACGGAGCGTGCCAGGTGTTCGAGTTCGCCCAGATCGCCCTTCTTCCCTCGGCCGGTGCAGATCCGGTCCATGATCTCCAACATTCGTTTCGTGCCGACACGACAGAGCGTGCATTTACCGCACGACTGGTCTTGCGTAAAACGCAGGAAATACCGTGCAATATCAACCATGCAATCGGTGTTATCGAGCACGACGAGGCCGCCGCTCCCCATGATCGCTCCGACCTTCACGAGCTCTTCGTAATCGATGGGCGTGCCGGCGAGTGACGCGGGGACGCACCCGCCCGATGGCCCCCCCACCTGGACCGCTTTGAACGTGCGGCCGGGCAGCACGCCACCGCCGATATCCTCGATGATTTGCTTCAGGGTCACACCCATCGGCACTTCGATCAGGCCGCCACGGCGCACTTTGCCAGCCAGCGCGAACACTTTGGTACCGCGACTTCGCTCGGTCCCCCACATGGAATAATTGTCACCACCATGCCGAAGGATCCATGGAATGGTCGCCAACGTCTCGACGTTGTTAATCAGCGTTGGACTATCCCACAACCCACTCTCAACCGGGTAGGGGGGCCGCAAGCGGGGCGTGCCGCGACGGCCTTCCAGTGAATTGATCAACGCCGTCTCCTCGCCGCACACGAACGCGCCGGCACCCTCCATGATCCGCAAATGAAAAGCCCAGCCACTCTCCAGAACATCCGCGCCGAAGATGCCGCGTTCTTCGCAGCGCTCGATCGCCTCGCGCACACGGCGCACTGCCAGCGGATACTCCTGGCGAATGTACAGGATCCCCTCGTCTGCCCCAATACAGCGGGCCGCGATGGCCATGCCCTCCATCACCCGGTACGGCACGGACGCCAATAACATGCGGTCCATGAACGCGCCCGGGTCCCCCCCATCCCCAGTGCAGATAACGTACTTTGTTGCCCCCCGTGCCACACGTGCTATCGTCCATTGGATGTGCGCCGTGAACCCGCCCCCCCCACGCCCCCGAACCCCCCCCCCCCCC
>CAZSOG010000663.1:0-4059 GCA_964607555.1 uncultured Pirellulaceae bacterium
CACAAGGGAGTGCGTCCTCGTTCCGCCGCTTCCGTTGTTCGCTTGGAAACATGCGTGCACGGTGCGCGCATCCTACAGTCTAAAAATCTAATCTCACCGCTGATCGACGTGACGTGTCACGTTGCGTGACAACTCTCCTGATTCATGGGAGCGAAATATGCCGCTTGAGAGTACCTCATTTGCGCTGCGTGCCTCACCAGCAAGGGCCGGAAGAGGAGTAAGATTAAGAGTAAGATTAAGAGTAAGATTAACGGTGGACAGGAATGCGGTGTGCTCCATGATCGATTACTCGCACACCTCGTACAAAACACCCCGGTTCCAATCCAGGTCGGGGATGGAGATTCGCCGCAACAGATGGTCACGATGTTCCATCCGCTCCAATAGCGCGCGTGTCACATAATCCGTGAATCCATACGTCGCGCGATACCGTGCGATTTCGCCCCAATCGACGTAAATGCGTGTGATCTTCAGCTGCCGCAAGGCCTGCCGACGCTGCGTCGGCGACCGACCGCGCATGATCTGTTCAAACCGGCAGTCATCAAAACAGGTGCTGTACAATACCGGCGTCTCCAGATCGAATACCGCGGCATCGCCAACCAGCAGCGTATTGTGCGCCGCATCCATATGCGCATTCAAATAACGATGCGCCACCGGCGAATTCGTCAACTTGGGATCGTGCCGCAATTGCTCCAGTTCGACAAAATAACGATTGTCTCCGACACCCGACGTATCGATCAAGAAACAGACGAGCAGCGTGCCGGCCAGAACGCTCCAGAGCGTCCGCCGCCAGACAATCGAATCGGTCCAACCCGCCCCCACACCCGCCAGCAACGCCAGAAACGGCAGCGCCGGGATCCAGAACCGATCGATGCGATGCGTCACCAGCCACCACGACGACAGAACATATGCCGTCACCCCCAACCAGAACGCCCAGCGCCGTCGGTCGCGCCAACACAATACGATACAGCCGACCAGTGGCGCCATCAACGGATGACTCCAGCGACTCCCGCCGGCGATCCGGACGAACGCCCGCCAAGCCTGGTCAACCGAATAACGGCGGCCGTCCGCATCGCGCGGCACCTGGTGCGCCGTCCGCCACTGCATGTCCTTCGCGAGCGTCCGCGTTGCCCCATCGAACACTCGATACATCAATGGGTACGTTGGATTGCCGGTCAACACCCAGTTCTTGGCGTACCACAAGCCGCCACCAACCACCATGCCGAGACATACAATCGTCATGGAAATGAGTCGGCGGCGCGGTGCCAGTACGCCAATAACCGCCACTAGCGGCACGGCGATGAAAACGACGCCCGTATACTTGCACGCCGCTGCCGCCCCACCGAGCAACCCGATCATCATCAACAATCCCATGCGGGAGGCCCGCAACCCACAAGGGAGTACGCCCTCGTTCCGCGGCGCTCCCGTTGTTCGCTCGGAAACATGCACGCACGGTGCGTGCATTTGGCCGCCTGAGAATCCAACTTGGCGACTGCCGGCCATGGACCTGTCATCCAACCACAATTTCAACGCGTAGAATGCCAGCAGTCCATAGAACGCCAGCACGCCATCGACGAGCCCGTTGACCGACACATCGGCGATCCAGGTCGTGGAAAGGTAGACGAGTGCCGCAATGACACCCGTCAATGGCGTGAAGAATCTGCGTCCGGCGGCGTACAACGCGGCAGCAGTGAGCGGCGCGAAACCAGCAATGATCACCTTGCCTGCCAGGCCCCCCCACCACCATCGCAATGGACCGTGCATCAGCGCCATGGCCGTGGACGCAAGAACTTCAGATCCCATCGGCATGTTGCCGTACACATTGTGTGGCAAGAACGTGACTCGGCCGGCCAGAAACCACTCCTTCGGTACCTGCAAATGGTACTCCAGTACATCGAAGTCCACGGGTGGCAACATGGCGCCAAGGACAATCGCGGCCGCAAACGGCACGGCAATCCACCACCAACGAGGGCGATACCATGTGCGTCGCAGGGCTCGAATCACGCCGGGCACCTCCGCGCCCGCGCCGGCGCGGCCCGATACTTCGTGGTACCACCTCCACAGCCCAAGCACTACAACCAGCACGCCAGGCACGACAAACAACCACCGTTCACGAAGCATCCCACCAAGGCCAATAATCAGCGTCATCGTCGAAACGCCACTCAAGCCCAACCCCATCGCGAACACCCAACGTTCCAAACCGGACAGCCGGTCGGCCACGTCCAGAACATGCAGAACGAGCCGCCCAAGAAAATACGCGACGCCCCAGATAGCCAAGACAACACCCACGATCGGTGCTCTGTCAAGGACCGCCATGCGTGCCTGACCGTTGCCAAACCACTGCGTGACAACCTGATCGGGGACCAGCAGAAGCGTTAGGATTCGAGCGCGGTGCGTGCCGGGCACGTACTCGACGTGAAAGAACCACACCAGATAGGCGCCGAGCAGCACCATGAAAATCGCGGTCACCACGCGCGGCGTCCATTCGCCACCGATCCGGGTACGCGCCGGAGTCGGATCGGGCGTACGGGGTAAACCAGCGGCTTGGGAAGATCGTCGCCGACGTGCCACGTGAATGCTCCCTTTCCTCAGTAGACGCACAATCCACAAAAAACGCGCATCCAACCTCCGCGACACGGCGACGCGCGGCCTCGATCAAGCTATGATTGTACACGGAAGCGGCCGGCCCCGGAAACTCGATTCCCAAATTACCACACGAGCACCCATGTCTGAACCACAACGCCTACGCGGCATCTTCACACCCAATATCGTTCCGCTGGACGACCGCGGACAGATCAACGAACCCGAATTGCGGCGGTACGTCGACTGGTTGATCGCGCGCGGGGTCCACGGCCTGTATCCCAATGGGTCGACGGGCGAGTTCACTCGATTCACGGCCGACGAGCGGCGGCGTGTCATCGAGATCATCGCGGACCAGACCGCCGGCCGCGTGCCGATCCTCGCCGGTGCCGCGGAGGCCAACACACGCGAGACGATCCGGGCGTGCGAACACTATCATGGACTGGGCGTCCGCGCCGTGGCGATCGTGTCGCCGTTCTATTATCAGCTGACCCCTGCCGGTGTATTCGCGTACTTCAAGGAGATCGCGGACAACTCGCCGGTCGATGTCACGCTGTATAATATTCCCATGTTCGCATCGCCCATTGATGTCCCGACCGTGCAACGCCTGGCCGAACAGTGCCCGCGTGTCGTCGCCATCAAGGACTCCTCAGGCGACCTGCCGAACATGATGCGCATGATCCAGGCAGTACGGCCGATCCGCCCCGATTTCAGCTTCTTGACCGGCTGGGATTCCGTGCTCATGCCCATGCTGCTGCTCGGCTGCGATGGCGGGACCAATGCCACAAGCGGTGTCGTGCCCGAACTCACGCGTAAACTGTATGACCTGACCGTGACGCGCAAGCTGGATGAGGCTCGCGAACTTCAGTATCGTCTGCTGCGATTGTTCGACACCATGTTGTACAGCGCGGAGTTTCCCGAAGGGTTTCGCGCCGCATTGCGCTTGCGCGGCGTCCGGACCGGCGTGGGCCGGCAGCCCAAGTCACCCAGCCAACAATTGGAATTGGATGCACTCGGCCGCGAAATGCAATGTCTGCTGGCCGACGAAGGATTCACCGACCAGCCCGTCGGCGGCTGCCCCGTCACGCAAACTCCGGACGCGGAGCAGGTCGCCCGCATCGTTCGCCGAGTCGTCGGCCAGTTGCGCCAGCAGGGCCCCACCAATACATGACGCGGGCCGCGCCCGCAAGGCTGTAGACTCGAGACCGTAGACTGTAGGGTTTGCGGCGTAAAGTCTCGGGAAAAACATGCGCGCACCGCAACGCATTGGAGACCTTCGGTCGCTCCTGTGCGGGGTCAGGAGACCCGCGCACAGCGCTACGTTTTGTCCCATCCCGTCCGCCTATGGCGGATTTATCCCGGTGGAACGATGATTCTGCACTACCCGCGTCGCTCGCCCGACATCAACTCCCGTGGCGGCTAAACCTCGCCTCAAAAAGTTGACTCAAGATCATCGAATTTCCGCCCATAAGGTGTCTAACG
>CAZSOG010000664.1:0-4056 GCA_964607555.1 uncultured Pirellulaceae bacterium
GGGGGGGGGGGGGGTGGCTCTACTTCGAAGCGACCGACGGGAGCGCCGCGGAACGAGGGCGTACACCTTTGTGGGTTGCGGGCCTCCCGCCTTAGAGAGTTTCGCCGCTGATTCTCCCTCATGGCCGACAAATCTCGTCTTGATATGCCTTGGACACGCGCCTGCCACCTGCCGAACCGTCACGGCGCGTCACGGATGCTCTTTACCGTGAAAAAAACAGGGTTGCATGGCGCGGATCCGTGTTCATTCATGACCGGTGTCGTAAACGGCTCCATTAAATGTTTCCAGCATTTTTCACTTAAGTCTGGACCGTGCTACAGATCCGATAATCAGATAAGTCGACGCATTCGGTAAAGTTTACCGATGGCTTTGTCGATCAAGATGACATGTCATCGTTTTTTCAGCCAAGGACGTTATGCATGTTTCCACGACATCTGGCCCGGGGCGCCATGATCTTGCTCTTGCTGGCGATTTTCCCCGGATGTCACGTCCTGGTGCGACTCGGGAAACCCCCGGAGCAGGAGCGCGCCCCGTCGCTCGACGCTGACGCTCCACCTCACGAGGAGATGACACCCAGCAGTGGGCCGGATACCGGTCCACCTCGGCCCGGACTGGATGACGACGAGAATCAACCGCCACCCCCTGGGTTGGAAAGCCGCGAAAGATCAGTTGAGACGAGCGAAGAATTGCTCGTTCCACGTGCTCCATCCAAAATTGAACGTGTGACGCTCGGCTCTCGACCAAATCAGCTTTCCCAATCGCAACTCTGGAGGATACGCTCTCGACTCACTGGCAACACGGGCATCAACACGAATACTGCGATCGCGCCGGGCGAAGGACAAACTGTGTATCGCACTCAACTGCGGTTCTTGGAGTCGCACAGCACGCCGACTCCTGCCGACCGGGACATCAACGTGTTGGTCAATCCACATGTTTTGGCGTACGGTGTTCGCGAGGATTTGAGCATCTTTGGCGTGATTCCGTTGGTTAAACGCGACGGCACGGTTCGTCCTCCAACGCCAGTTGGCGCGGTCACGGAACTGGACGACTTCGGCGTCGCCGACATGCGTTTCTTCGGCAAGTATCGTCTGTCCGAAAATGACCAGCCGGGTGAAACGACACGATGGTCGGTGTTTGGTGGCCTTGAAGTCCCGAGTTTCGATAAACACTTCAGCTCGGATTCATGGGACCCATTCATTGGAACCGTTTGGACGTACCAGTCGCTTGAGTGGGGTTTGGACTTCGATTGGTTTTGGAACTTCAACACCGGGAACGGCGTTTTTCGATATGACGAGATGCGTTACGACGCGGCGTATACCTATGTTCTGTTGACCGGCCAGACGCTGGACGACAAGGTCTGGCAACTGAACAGCGTCTTGGAGCTGAACGGTTCGTATTTCACTGACGGCAGCAACCTGTTGTTCGCGGCGCCCGGATTCCAGCTTGCTCTGGAAAGCATGATCGTTGAAGCGTCGTTGCAACTGCCGGTTGTTCGTGATCTCAAGACCGGGGTCGAGCCCGACTATGTTTTCGTCATTGGTTCACGGATCACCTGGTGACCGGGATCATGGGCGAGGCGCTATGTCGTGAACCGACAATCACGTCGCCGTTTTCCTCGGTCGTTCGTGGTGGTTTTCTCTTGCAGTTTGAGTTATGGACATCGCCGATGCCGCGTCCGGTTCACGCAAGGCGGACGGTGCGTAAGCGGAGCGCATTGGCGACGACCGACACCGAGCTAAAACTCATCGCGGCGGCCGCGAGCATCGGACTGAGCAGCAGGCCGGCGATTGGGTACAGGATCCCGGCGGCTACCGGAATGCCAAGCGTGTTGTAGATAAACGCGAAAAACAGGTTCTCGCGGATATTGCGGACGGTCATGCGGCTCAACTGGACCGCCTTCACAATGCCACGCAGATCGCCTTTGACGAGCGTCACGCCGGCACTCTCGATCGCCACGTCACTGCCCGTTCCCATGGCGATACCCACATCGGCTTCCGCGAGCGCCGGCGCATCGTTGATCCCGTCCCCCGCCATGGCGACAACATGTCCGGCGGTCCGCAATGCCTTGATTTTTTGATGTTTGTCTTGCGGTTGCACGCCTGCCTGCACTTCGTCGATGTTCAGTATTTCCGCGACCGCGCGTGCCGTGCGCTCATTGTCGCCGGTCAACATGATGACTTTCAAGCCCAACTTATGCAACGTCGCGACGGCTTCAGGAGTTGACGATTTGATCGGGTCGGCCACCGCGAGGATCCCCGCCAGTTGATTTTCAATGCCAACAAAAATAACGGTGTGCCCCGCATGCTGTAGTTGGCTGGCACGTATTAGCAGTTGTTTGCTGTCGATACCACGACGCGCGAGCAACTCGGGTTTACCGACAACGACTTGCTTGCCGTCAATCGCTCCGATCACACCACCGCCGGTCACCGACTCAAACGCGTTGACTTCCAGTAACGCGAGCGATCGTTCGGTGGCGCCGGCAACAACGGCGCGGGCCAATGGATGCTCGCTATTTTGCTCGACCGAGGCGGCGAACTGAAGTAGTTGTGCGTCATCGCGGCCATCGGCGGCGATACATTCGGTCAACCGCGGCTTGCCCTCGGTCAGCGTACCCGTTTTATCCACGACGACCACATCAACTTTTTTCATGGTCTCGAGCACTTCGGCGTTCTTGATGAGAACGCCTTCCTTGGCACCCCGCCCCACGCCCACCATGATGGACATCGGAGTTGCCAGGCCGAGCGCGCAGGGGCAGGCGATGATCAGCACGGCGACGGCATTGACCAGCGCGTGGGCCAGACGCGGCTCGGGACCAACCAGGGCCCAAATGACGAAGGTCAGCAGCGCGCTAACGACCACGGCCGGCACGAACCACGCGGCGGCCAAATCAGCGAGCCGTTGAATGGGCGCTCGGCTTCGCTGCGCCTCGGCCACCATTTGCACGATCCGCGATAACATCGTATCGCTCCCGACGCGTTCGGCACGCATCACGAAGGCCCCCGTCTGGTTCACGGTCCCGCCAATAATCTGATCGCCCGCCGCCTTCTGGACCGGGATGGGCTCGCCCGTGATCATGGACTCATCGACCGTGCTGTGACCGTCCGTGATGAGTCCATCGACCGGTATCTTTTCTCCGGGCCGAACACGCAGTAAATCCGTCGTATGCACTTCGGCCAATGGGATATCTGTCTCACCGCCATCGCGCAACGCGTGGGCTATGGGTGGAGCGAGCGACAAGAGCTGACGGATCGCGCCGCTGGTCCGCCGGCGTGCCCGTAATTCGAGCATTTGCCCGAGGAGAACAAGCACGATGATCACGGCCGCCGCCTCAAAATACACCTCGACCTGACCGTCGCGCAAAAACGATTCAGGCAAGGCCCCTGGAAAGAAAAACGCGAAAACACTGTAGCCATATGCCGCGCCGGTCCCCAGGGAGATCAGCGTGAACATGTTGGGGCTGCGGCGAATCACGCTTTCCCAGCCACGCACGAAAAACGGCCGCCCTGCCCAAAGCACCACCGGCGTGCTCAAGATCAGTTGAATCCAGTGCGATGCCGTTCGCGAAAGCAAACGGTCAATTGCGGGGACGATCATCGGTGCCATCGCCAAGACCAGAACGGGCAGACTCAGAACCAGCCCAGCCCAAAACCGGCGTGCCATGTCCCGCAACTCGCCGTCTTCCTCTTCCGCCCCATCTCCCATCGACACCGGCTCGAGCGTCATCCCGCATTTCGGGCAAATGCCCGGAACATCTTGTCGAATTTCCGGATGCATCGGGCAGGTGTAATTCGTCGCGGCCTCGGCCGAGGGGACCACACGTTCCAGCGTCATGCCACACTTAGGGCAGCTACCAGGTTCGTCTCGAACGATGTCCGGATGCATCGGACAAACATAGCTTGACGACGGCTCACTTCCCGCGGAGGCCTCCACGACACGCGCAACGCGGGCTGCGGAATCGTGCCCTGTCGTATTCGCTCGTTTGTCTCCAGCATGAGTCGTTTGGGCCCGCGCCAAGAACGTGGCGCGGCAATCGGCACTACAGAAATAGTGCGTTTG
>CAZSOG010000665.1:0-4055 GCA_964607555.1 uncultured Pirellulaceae bacterium
GTTGATCAGTGAAGATTAGTGTTCCCTGATAGCAGATGTCGTGAACGGCTACCGTATCGCGACGTCGCGAAAATGGGTATAATCCCGTCTCGACAGTCAAGATTCAGTGGTACCTTTTCAATCGTACTGCCATCGAACGCTGTTTGAAACAAAGTTTTGGGACAGGTTCCAAGTTGACCATCGATCGTTGATTGTTCCCCACCATGCGTACTCTTTCACCTCTTCTTCTTGTGTCGCTCATCATCGTCTGCGTGACCGCCTGCGACCGCATCGGCACGCCGCGCAAGCCGACGCGTCCGGCAGAATCGCCAACCCGGCACGCGGGCATCGCACCGGCAACCAAGCGATCGGAGAAACAAATTGTTGATGCGATCCGATCCGGCCAGGCACGGGAAAGAGCCGAGCGTGATCTGGCACGAATCGTTAAGCGAGTTGATGGACTCAACGGCCATCTGGAATTCGATCACAAGGGACACCTGACGGGCGTTGACTTGGCGGGGGACCGTTTGCATAGCGTCCTGCCAACGGCCCAGGACGTCGACCTGCTTCTGGCGCTGCCGCACCTTGTCAAGCTTCGACTCTATGGCGACGCGATCACCAATGATGTCGCGCGCCGTGTCGGCGAGTTCCGGCAGCTGGCGGATCTGACGCTCCACGCAACGGCGATCGATGACGATGGGATTGCTCATCTAGAAAAACTCGGCGCGCTACGACGCCTGGACCTGAGTGGCAACGTTCATCTGACGGACGTGGCGCTTGTGCGTCTGGAAGTTTGCCCAAACATCGAGTATCTGGCGCTGCGCGACGGCGCCTACACGGGCAAAGGAATCGCGGCGATTCAGAAACTCAGCGAACTGCGCGCGATCGATTTGCGCGGCTGTGTCCAAATCGGAGCGACCGGCCTCGCCGGCCTGGTCGCTTCGCCACGGCTCGAATCGTTGAAGGTCGGCGGGGCGCAAATAGATGATCTCGGTCTGAAACCGATCGGGCGGATCACGTCGTTGACCGATCTCACCATCGAAGACGCCGGGATCACCGATACCGGGTTGGCGGCGCTGCACGCATTGGACCTCACATCGCTGAGTCTGGCCCGTTGTTTCGGCATCACCGATGCGGGTCTGGCGGAATTGGCTGCGTTTTCACATCTCCAGCGACTGGCGTTGCGCGACTTGGCCATCACCGGCCCCGGACTCGCCGTGCTGTCCCGCTTTCCAGACCTGCGGCAACTGGGCTTGAACGAAACCATGATCGATGACGAGGCGATGATCTTCATCCAACCGAAGACGTCGCTCGAGCGGTTGAAACTGCGCCAGACCCAGATCACGGCCGCGGCCGCGAAGGCGATCGTGCCGTTGAAGACACTGCGCTACCTCGATGTCCAAGACACGGGGTTGACCGATGGCGCCGGCGAAATGCTGGCGAATTCGCTGACGGCGCTGACAACATTGGTTTTGGCCAGCAACGCGGGTATTACTGACCGATCTGTTCCTCCGCTATGCCGGCTATCGCATCTGATTCTCTTGGATGTTCGGCAAACGGGTATCTCCGCCGACGGGGCGCGGCAATTGACCGAGCGACTGAAGGGATGCCACGTGCTTTACTAGAGGCTGTCACAAGACTACCTCGGCAGGGCGATGATTCGCTTTTTCGACGGACGTGGACGTCCGTCGCACGTGTTTGAAATCGGGTCTTGGGACAGGATCCAGGGACCTTCTTCCATGCGCCGGTACCATGCATGCCACGCCGCGATCATGGCCTGCGTGGGGTTTAGACATCCTGCCATTGGGCAGGCGGTCTCGCTCATTGTCCACGCAGCTGCTCGATGGCCTCGGCCACTGCCGTTCGTACGCGGTAGAGCTGTCCGGGATCGGGCAGGATCTTGGTCGAGTAGCGTCCACCGGCGTTGGGGATGGTGACCAGTTCGGCCGCCGCGTTCATGGCTCGTTCCGCTCGGCTTGTATCGCGCCTGGCTTGCTGGGCCCGCTTCATGCACTGCCGCAACAGGCACAAGTATTCATAGTCCTCCACGCCTTCACGTGCCTGCTCCAATCGTATGGAACTGACGATCTCGGCCGGGCCGGTCGCCTGCTTTGGAACGGAGATCGGTGGGTAAAGGAGGAATCCGTCCCCATTGGGATACCGAACCCAGTACTGTTCGCCAGGCTCACCTGACTGGCTGATATAGGCATGCCAGCCAAATCGATAAGGGTCGTACGTTTGCCAAGCGACTCCCCAAAACTCATAAGCTTGGACACCGTACTTGAAGCAGTAGTGCGGCAACAATCGCTCCACGGCGCAATACGGCGTGTCGGTGCACATTTGGCCGTCGGTCGTAAACCACAAACGCGCCCCTTCCTTACGCAGTTTTTGCATCTTTTCCACGGGCACGCGTCCGTAGTGACCGATTCCCCATACGTTCAGAAAACCGTCCCAATCGGGAACGTGTTTCCAGGTGCTTGAGTAAATGGGAATTGCGGGGTCCACTTCATGGATCATCTCGCATAACGCGCGCATCTGGGCGCGAATATAAGGATGTTTGTCGAACGGAAACACCTTCACCACGGCAGGAACGGGCCACACCGCAAGCCGATCGCTTGCCATCGGTCGGCTTTCAAACCGGCTCCATTCGGCGCCGGCGACTTCGGCCACGAATACTCCATCATGCCAAACCGTTCCATGGCTATCGGTCGTCAAGTGGATTTCCAGAAATGCCGCATCGTCGGGCATCGTGAAGCGCTGCGACAGCAAGGTCCAGTCGGTGGTTCCCTGGATCGATTGTGCCGTACTATCCATCGGATGATACTTGGATAGTTTCTTTTCGGCCGTCAGGCAATGGGTGTGCACACGCACGTTCCCCGCAGTGACATCGCTGCAGCGGAGCCAGGCGGCCAGCAGATACGTGTGGCCGGGACGGACCGGAACCGCTTGCCGCCAACCGCGCCACGCTTTCTTGGCCTTCCGCGGCACGTGCAAACGGACCGCGCGCTCACCCAGCCCCGGTTTGCCAGGCCGCACCAGTGCCATCGTTACGCCATCGGTACTTGGACGCCAGGTGCCTGGTTCCCAACTGTCCGGCAGATTTCGACCTTGTTCGAAGCTGCCATTGCGGACCAGATTTGCCCCGGCCAGCGCGGAAGATATCCGCTTTGTCGCGCCTCGGCCAGGCGATCGATCCAACGATTGACTTACGTAAATAGCGAACGTCGACACCGAACGCGGCGGTCGCTCGGCTCGAAACAACAGTGACGAGCCGATCACCTCGTGCGGCACGACATCCCTGCCGTGCATAACGACAATGCCGGCCGGCTGTAGACGACCGCGCATCCGGCCCGCCAATGCGTCGTGATCCACGGCCACGAGCGTGGCGGGCTGTCGCTGACTGGAAAAGTTGAAAACTCGGACAACGGCCCGCTGCTTGGCTCCGGCCGGCCAGCTGGTCGGACGCCGGGCTTCCTGTCCATCGAGCGACTGGAGCTGCATGCGTTGTACCGGCTGCACAGCCCATTTCAACGCCCCGGACCGTAACTGCTTCAAGGTGACATCATCGAACCACGCCGTGCCGGTGCCACGCAGAACCGTGCCAACTTGCAGACGGTTTGCATCGGCCGGCACTTGAAACTCCAATTGCACTTTTTTCCAATCGTAGGTGCCGCCGCCCGCACCCAGCGTCGGTGCGGACAACAGGGAGTTCTTCTCGTTGCCGATATGTAAATACCAGCCCGCGTAGCCGCCAACGTTATCCGCCTTCACCCACGGCTCGACGCGATAGCGCGCACCGCCCAGCAAACGAATGTCGCTTTGGCGAGTTGAAATCCACGTCGGCGTGGCGCCGGTAGCGACCACGGTTTTGAGGGACCGCCGTCCTGACCGAGCGACATCGTCGTCCCAGAACACACGATGAGAGTTGTCACCCGGGTCAGGGTGCCAACCGAGCGGCGCGATGCCTTCGCCGATTTCCATGTCACCATTGACCAAGCCGGATCGGCCACTCAAATAGTCCGGGACCCGCCCGGCATTCGGGTTGTCGAAATAGATGTACATCCGTGTTGATTTGC
>CAZSOG010000666.1:0-4054 GCA_964607555.1 uncultured Pirellulaceae bacterium
GTCTACAACACGGCAGATCGATCGAAAAGATCGGTTTTCTTTGGCTGCTCGGCGTCAGTGCGTTGGTGCTGGTGCGGTTGCTGGTCGACCCGGTAATGGTGCGAAGACCATTGTTGGAGCCCAACTTAACGACCGGTGGACTGACATTTAGTTGCGTGTCACTGTTCGTGTTTCTCATGGCGAACGTGATTGTCAGCCGGCCAACCGCCGACGATTTGCGCGGGCCAATCAGCGCCGAACGCATGATGAGCCGGCAGGCGACCGATGACTTGGATCGGCATGGTCCGGGGTACGCGCTCGTCTTTATGTTGCCGAGTGTGCCGACCGTTAAAATGGGACCAAGTTTGGCTCGGCAGCGCGTGGAAGATCCCGCCGTGCGGATGCGGCGCTGGAGTTACTATTCCGAGACCGGTAAACCGCAGATCGATGTCGACGCCGAATACCTCAAGATCACGCCCGACCAGGTTGTTGAATTGCGCGGACGCGACGGTGGACAGGTCAAGGTCCCGCTTGCCAACTTGAGTGATCGGGATCAAGCGTTCGTGCGCAAAGTCAAGGCGTACACGATCATCGCGAAGCTGGTGGCCTTCCTTTCGCATCTGGCGATCGTGGCGGGGATCATTGCAATCGGCTATTGGCATTTCAACAATGTCAAAATGGGGGTCGGCGTCGCGACACTCTATCTGATGTTGCCCTATACTTCGCAGATGACTGGCCGAGTTGATCATGTGCTGCCGGCCGCCCTGCTCGTGTGGGCCATCTTGTCCTACCGGAGACCGGTCGCCTCCGGTATCTTCGTGGGATTGGCGATCGGCGTGATCTACTACCCGCTGTTTCTGTTGCCGTTGTGGTTCAGTTTCTACTGGCAGCGCGGTTTGATACGTTTCGCGGCGGGCGTGATTTCCGTGCTGATCGTGATGGTGTTGATGCTGGCATTCGTATCACCCGATTCGGCGGCGTTCTGGCAGGGAATCAAGGAGATGTTCGGACTGATGCCGCCGCAAATGGTTGGCCTGAGCGGAATCTGGGGACTCGGCTGGTCACCCGTCTATCGCTACCCGGTATTGGCGGCATTTATCGCGCTGAGCGGCTCGCTGGCGATTTGGCCAGCACAAAAGAATCTCGGCACGCTGATCAGTTGTTCGGCGGCGATCATGGTAGCCACCCAGTTTTGGCATGGCTATGGCGGTGGCCTGTACATGGGCTGGTTCTTGCCGCTGTTCTTGCTGACCATCTTTCGCCCCAATCTCGAGGATCGTGTCGCGCTCTCGGTCCTGGGAGAGTGGCATCCCATGATTGGGCAACAACCTCATAAGTGAAAACTCGAAGAGAGTGCCGTGAAATCGTCTCTTCGATCGGCCCGGTAAGGTCAGCGTAGGCGTCTTGTGACAGGCCCAATCGCTGACGCTGCGCGCCGCGATTTGGATTCTTGGGCCGCCACATGCGCGCACCGTGCGCGCATCCTGCAGACTAAGAATCTAACGCGGTTTCACCTCTAACCAACTGACGCATGGCGGCGCGGTGGAGACCTCCGATCCCTCCCGTACGTTCGGTCTTGTCCCGTCCGCCTATGGCGGACTCGACTCGGTGGAGCGCATGATTCTGCACTACCCGCGGCACGCTCTCGCGCGCACCTCCCGCCCCCACCGACCTTGAGTCGGTGGAGCGCATGATTCTGCACTACCCGCGTCGCTCACGCGATATCAACTCCCGTGGCGGCTGAACCTCGACCCAAAAACCCGACTCAAGGTCATCAAATTCTGGCCCATAAGGTCTCTAACACGGGCGGCCTGCGGTGTACAACGCGATCGCGAGGGCAGCTTGCCTGCTACAACGGAAGGTATGGCATGCGGCGTCCTTTTGCAACCAATCCGCAGGCCTTGAGGCCGCAAAAAACTTGCGAAACCTTGACGCTTTTGTCTGGTTAAAGTACCTGTCTCCGTTCGTTCGGGGACAGCCACTCAGCCGCCGGGCGCCCCATGGGTGCCCGGCGGCTACTTTTTGGGCGGCCAGCTCGCCCGCCAAACGCATCGAAAGAGGGGGGGATAAACGGGCCCACGTGTGAGGGGCGAGTCACGCCCACCGTCCCCGTGACGATGCGTCGGCCATGTCGCGTCGGCCGCAATTCGTATTATATTATAATGTCAACTTACTTGCGTTTCTCCCTTTCCCGTTTGGACCAAAATCATGAAATTCCTCACATTGTGCCTGGTCACCGCCGGGCTTGCAGGGGGGGTACGCGGCGTGCGCGCCGAGGATACCGCACCTCTGCGATTGCTCCGCTGCCCCACGACGTCCGCCGCGGCCGTTACCCCGTGGCAGCGCACGACCCGAACGACGTTGTTCGCGCTGCTGAATATCGACGATCTGGTTGCTGCCGACCGTCATGACGACGTCGGACGAGGGGCGTTGCCGCTGCATCCGAAAGTCATTGATCAACAGCCGGGTGCTCGATTCGCGCGTTACCTGATCGAAATCGATTCACGACCGGATCGACGCATCCAAGTCGTTGTGACCGTACCGAACGGCGCGCGGCCCCATGCGACTCCTGCCGTTGTCTGCATTCACGGCCACGGTGGCACGCGTGACGTCGTCTATGACCGGACCACAATCTACCACGGGTTTGCCACGACGCTGGCGGAGAACGGCTATGTAACGTTGAGTGCCAACGTCGGCCAACACACGGTCCAAGACAAGAACCGCACATTGATGGGAGAGCGGTTATGGGACTTGATCCGAGTCGTCGATCTGGCAGTGTCGCGTGAAGAAGTGGACTCGACTCGGATCGGCTGCGCCGGTCTATCGCTCGGCGGTGAGATGGCGATGTGGCTGGGTGCCATGGATCCGCGCATCCAGGTAACCGTCAGCGCGGGGTTCTTGACGCTCATGGAGAATCTGCGCGTTGGCCATTGCATGTGCTGGGATTTTCCCGGTTTGCAGCGGCGTTACGAGTTCATCGACATCTACAGTCTCATCGCCCCGCGGCCCCTGCAGTGCCAGAATGGCCGCAAGGAACGGCTGCCCGGCGGGTTTCCGGTCGACCTGGCCGAGCGGGCGATGACTGAGATTCAACAAGTATATCGAGTTCTCGGTCACGCGGACGCCGCGCGGCTGGCCGTCCACGACGCGGGACATGTTTTCGACGTCGGTCTTGGCAAGCCGTTCCTGGACGCCGTGTTGCAGCCATGACCTGACAACAAAAGGAGATTCGATGTCTTTCCTGCGCACTTGGGTTCTTGTTTATCTGGTTGCAAGCGTCATGCCCACGGTCGCCGTTGGGGCCGATTATATCTGGATCGAGGGCGAGCATGCGCGGCAACAGACGGTGCATCGCCACAACTGGTACGACAGCGTGAACCGGAGCAGTTTGTCCGGTGGCGATTGGATCTCGCACTACGCCGGCGCCGCGCCGGGCCAGGCGTCCTATTCATTTCGCGTCGCGCGGCAAGGCGACTACGACTTCTGGGTGCGTTGCAATCCGATCGCGCGTGCGCAGCTGGCCTACGCCCTTGACGGCCAGAAACAACAAGACATAGATATGTCACAGCCAATCGACTCGATCAACATCGCGGCCGACGGCAAGCCGGACATGCGATTCGTCGCGTGGATTCACGTCGGGGCCGTGCCTTTGACCGGTGGCGCGCATACGATCCGGTTCCTTTTTCACGGCCCGAACAACAATCACGGGGCGATCGATTGTTTTGTGTTCTCGCTGCGGCCGTTTCGGCCGCGCGGTCTGTTGAAGCCGGGCGCGCGGTCGGGTCTCGCCAATCCGGGGTTTTTCGCCTGGGAGCCGGACACTGATTCGTTCGGCCATGACGCATTGGTCGACCTGCGGCACATGAACGAATCGACTGCGGGGGAAGCGGGGCGCGTCCGCGCCGAAGGGAGTGATTTTGTGCTCGGCAACGGCCGTAAAGTCCGTTTCTGGGCGGCGAATGCGGGTCCTTCCATTTGGAAGCTCGACGACGACTCGCACCGCTATCTAGCGCGGCGGATCGCCAAACTGGGTGTGAGCATTGTGCTGCTGAACGGCCCTTGGTTCTATGGCGAT
>CAZSOG010000667.1:0-4037 GCA_964607555.1 uncultured Pirellulaceae bacterium
CAAGCCGTGCCACTTTTTTTCCGCAAAATCATCTAAATATTTAGATGATTGCCTTTACCATCAGGTCCGTGGCGGGGAACATCATCTAAAGAATTAAATGGGTAGCATTCGGCAGGTACCGTTTGCACGCGGAGCGCGCGGTAATCCGGCGTTCAATTTCAATTACGCTTCACGTTGACTGCGGTCGAAAGCGGGAGAAAATATGATGGCGCGCCCTGCATCGGAACATCCAACAAAGCTTGAGCTGGAGATCCTGAAGATCCTATGGAATGACGCGCCGCTCCCGGTTCGTGAAGTGCGGGCCCGGCTCGAAGCAAACGCCAACCGCCCGCTCGCCCATAGTTCGGTCATCACGATGCTCAATATCATGTACCGTAAGGGCTTCCTGCGGCGGCGCAAGAAGGGCAATGCCTTCTTGTTCTCGCCCAAAGTGAAGAAGGAGAACGTGACCGGTCGCATCATGAACGACTTGCTGTCGCGACTGTTCAATGGTTCGCCGTCCGCCATGGTGCTCAATGTTCTCGAGACGACGGACCTCGACTCCAACGAACTCGACGAGATTCGCAAACTTGTCACGCGCAAGGCAAAGGAGCGGAAACAATGATCTGGTATGCATTCGTTGATCCCGGATTCAGCTGGCGACTCTGCCTGACCCTCCTGCACTCTGTGTGGCAGATGGCGCTGTTCGCTCTCGTGGCGTGGTGTGTCGAGCGGCTGTGGAGAAAACGCTCGGTCGAGCGGCGTTATTTCGTGAACGTCGTGGCCCTGTTCGCCATCCTGGCCGCGATGCCCATCACGTACGTGCTGACTGGCGTCGCCGAGCGCGCCGGTGACGCGGCGCTCGAGACGCGAACAATCGCGACAGCCGAGGAATACTCGCCAACAACGACCGCGACCGCGGCGCCGGACGCCGTTCCATTCACGCCGGTGGAGAAACTTGCGCCTACCCCGCGGGCGGAGATGAACGGTCACATGGTGGATCACACGGTCAGTCCTGCTTCGTTTGTCACGCGAACCTCGCGCGGGTCATCGCCCGCATGGTTTGGGCTGGCGCCCTGGTTCGTCGCGTTATACGCCGCCGGAGTGATCATCATGTTGGCGCGTCTGGTGGTTGCCATCATGAAAGCGAATCGAATTGTCGCGCACGCCGAGATTGTCACCGACGGTCCATTAGTTGACACGCTGCGCTCACTTGCCGGCCAATGGTCGATGAAAGTCATACCCGCGTTGGCCCGTGCGGAACGAATTGTCGTGCCAACGGTGATTGGCTTTGCGCGACCGACGGTTTTGCTGCCGCTATCCGCCATCGGTGGCTTGTCGGCGGACGAGTTGGAGATGATCCTCGCGCACGAGCTGGCGCACGTGCGTCGACACGATATGTGGATCAGCCTCGTCCAGCGTCTTGCCGAGGCGGCACTTTTTTTCAATCCGGCCCTCTGGTACGTCAGCCGCAGAATCAGCACCCTACGGGAATACTGTTGTGATGAGATGACGTGTCGCGTGCGGTCCGCATCGGCATCTGAACCGCGTGTGCGCTATGCCGCCGCGTTGTTGCGCGTGGTCGAGCTTGCCGAACCACACGGTACGACACGAGGTGCCTTCGCGTCGTTGGCCGCCACGGGGCGGCCGCCCTCGGAAGTGCGTCGCCGCATCGCCCGCCTGTTTGGCGAGCCATTGGGCGAACCGCTTCGAGTTTGACCACGTCAGCGAGTACACGGACAACAACGGGGTCTGGGAGTGGAATGAAGCCCCGCTCGATGAGTTCCAGGCCGATATTTGCCGACCCGATGGGATGCAACTCTCCCGACAATCACTCATTGCACGTGAACGGGAATACGTCTTCAAGCCGCCCAGAGCACTGGTCGTGTCGGGAAGCGTCACCGACGCAACTACCAACGAGCCGATCAAGAAGTTTCGCGTTATTCCGGGCCTCCGCAACCGCGACCCTCGGATCCGCATGAACTGGATCCCGACAGACAGCTACGAAGCGTCGGGTGGGCAATACCGTGTTCGTTTCACGCACGATTATCCTGCCCACCTGGTGCGGATCGAGGCAAAGGGCTACCAGGTCGCAATCTCCCGCGACATTATGTCGAATGAGGGAGAGGTCGAGTTCGACTTCCAGTTGCAGCCGGCTGAGGACATTGCCGCGACGGTCCTGACGGCCAACGGCGAGCCCGCCGCCAACGCCAAGATAGCACTCGGGGTGGCCGGTTCACAGATCAGCGTCAAAAACGGTGATATCGACGACGGGTCTACATATGCGACCAGGCTCGACGCCGGTGACGATGGCCGGTTCAATATTCCGGCGCGTAACGAGCCCTTTCAGCTTGTCATCACGCATCGGTTGGGATTCGCGCATCTGAAGTCGTCCGATGGCCATCTCCCCAACCGCATCGTGTTGACTCCTTGGGCACGCGTCGAAGGAACGTTTCGCGTTGGAATGCAGCCTGCCGCCAACGTCGTCCTTTCGATTTTTTCCCAGGGGATTTCCTCGTACGGCGATGACGTACCGAACATCTTCACGACGAATGAGGTGACGACCGGCGAAGCGGGGCGATTTGTTTTTGAACGCGTGTTTCCGGGAAAAGGCCGCATCGGTCGCCGCATCCTGCTGATGGTTGACGAAGGCGCCACCGAGGTCACTTCATCACTCAGGGTGTCAACGAAGTTCGTGGCGGGAAAAACCGCGAAGCTCGATCTTGGCGGTACCGGACGGCCGGTTGTTGGCAAGCTGGTTCCACCGGCCAAGCACACCGATCGAGTGCTCTGGAATTTTGCGCTTGTCGATATCCGAGCAGATCTGGCACGTCCGCCCACGCCGAAGATCCCGGCGGATATTCAGGACGATCCGGATCGACGCAAGGCCTGGTGGGAGGCCTGGAAGACAACCGCCGAGGGCAAGATTTGGACGTCCGCGTACGAAGCCTATCAGCAGCTCAAGTCGGCCTCCCCTTACGCCACAGCCAGTGTCGGCCGTGATGGCTCGTTCCGCATCGACGACGTGCCGACCGGCGATTACGTGTTGCGCGTGCGTTTCAGCAAGAAAACGCCTGGCGTTCTATCTGGCTACCGTTTTTCCGTGCCTGCCATGGCAGGCGGCCGCGCCACGGAACCACTTGACCTGGGTACCCTGACGCTCGATCCGCCCTAGCCTGGACGATTCATAAAGGACCTTATTTCAGTCTCCACCGTTCGCGCAAGGCTTGACGCGTCGTCGCGTACGTTTCGAAAACGGCTGGGCACCGCTCATCGACCGTGAACTCCGGTTCGACGGCAAGAAGTTGTGTTACCCATCGAGTTGCTTCACTGAGGCGTTCCCGGTACCGTTCGCGCACGAGCTCTGGGAACTGAAATCCACCAGCCGTCGCCGAATCATCGAGCGTCTCCTCGTATCGCCGAAATGTGCGCAAGTCGGATTCCAAGAAGTACATTCGCTGGGGATCGAGACGATCAAGAAATGCGTGGAACCATTTTCGCGACAACTTGTCATCCAGGGTTGCCCGTGTTACATGCTTGTGCTGCAATTCCCTGACCACGGTACGAATCGCCGTCACCGGAGCAAACACACCTTTCTCGGCGAAGCAACTGTCGCCGGGTGCAAACAGCCAAAACAAGGTCGCCGCGACAAGACAAGTATAGACCCCACCGTGGACACAGGCCCGCAACCCATGTAGGTCCCGCTTGTCGAGCGGGGTCTCAAACCAGTGAGCACGTTGATGTGGATTCACTTCGACGCTTTCGTTAGCCCGGATTATTCATGACGTTCGTTGCGAGGGGCCGTAAGTCGAGACAGATGCAAGGAAAAGGACCAGTCGGCTGCGGAACATATTGTTAATACGTGAGCACAGACGGCGGGGCCTTTGACGAAGCAGGTGGCCGACTTACGGCGCCGCAGCAGATCGCTCGTGAATAATCCGGGTTAGCGCTACTCGAGCGTCTCTGGAGTGCACAGGGCCAAACTCAAATAGGGCCTGGTCGACTTTCGCCATGATACGCTCCTGGCCCCACTGTTCCAACACCCTACGCAGTGTGGA
>CAZSOG010000668.1:0-4032 GCA_964607555.1 uncultured Pirellulaceae bacterium
CATGAAGTTCGTCGCGATGCACCGCATAATGCGTCAAAGCGGTGGCGCAACCAAACGGGCCATAACGACGCGGGGGGCTACAGGCCATCAAAGGGCGGGCCCCGGCGCGACGACCAATCCGATCAGGTCCTGGCGCGCCACCAGCGTGCCATACCGACTGTCCTCGGAAATCGGCACATTATCCCCAAGCACAAACCAGCAGTTGGCGGGGACTATGCCGGCGGCTTGCCACGTCGTTTCACCACCCGGTCCGGTATAGAAGACGTCCCGATACAGTCGCAAGGCATCGACCGTGACCATGCGCCCGCGCGCACCGACGGCCGGACCGATCAACCGCGCATCGTAAGCGTTGGGCGATCGCGAAAGTGGCACGTCCTCGCACCGGAACAGCGTTTGGTGATTAATCGCCGCCATGACATGCTGGTCGCACGTCGCGAATTCCAACAGAAACGGCCGCGTGGAAAGGCGATAAGGCCGTGTGGCGATCGTTTCGGCGTCGCGGAGCACGCGCCAGCGGCACGCCGCCGAGTCGAGTTGCAGCTGATACACGCCCCGCCAGCCCGTCAACCGGACGGCCATGCGACTGTGGGCGCCCAACGTCACTCGACAAACCAGCAGCAGATCGTGTACCGGATGCAGGGGACCGCGCGCCAGATCCTGATTGTAACCATAGTTATCGACGATGCGACACGCATCGCTGCGCGGCCTGGGCGGCAACGGATGTGGCCAACACGTCCATTGGTGGTAGCTCAGCCAAGCAACTCGATCCCGATCCACCAACCCCGGGTCAAGAAAACAATGGCCGCGTGCGGTCCGTGTCCAACCGGGCGTGGCGGGATCACTCCGCCAGCGGTCGGGCAAGTTCGCTCCGCGCGTGATTCGATAGCGATCGTCATGGACCAGGAGGCACGTATCGCGCAACTGATCGATTGTCTTGGCCACGACGCGGCCATTGGCATAGACATCGCCGTCGCGAATTGCCACGCGCGAACCGGGCCCGGCAACCATGCGTTTGACGGCCCATTGTTCGCGGTCGGTCGGATTCCGAAAGGCCATTTTGGCCCAGGCACGTGGGCGGCGTCCCAGCAACGCGAGATGGTCGATCAGGACGCGGCGTCCCGGACGCACCCACGCCGCGTGGACCGGATTAGCACGGCATCCACAGTTAGGACAAACGGCCATTTCATCTTGCAGAGGTGCCTCGCAACCAACGCGAAATGGAAGACCGCAGTCGTGGCATACAATCCCGAAGTGAGGGCCCCACAAACGCTCCGCCATCGAGTCGCTGACAATTCGCACGGGCCGGATCCACCCCTGATAACTCAGACCTCGAACGACAAGCACAACCCAACACGCGGCGAGCGTGCCGAAAAACAAACGGCGTCCGGCGATCTGCAATTCAACCATGATGGAGCCACTATTTTCGATCGGAACCCGCCTCAAGAACCGCCATGAAGGCTTTCTGGGGGATATCGACTCTGCCAATCGACTTCATCCGTTTCTTCCCTTCACGCTGTTTGGCCCAGAGTTTTCGTTTACGCGTGATGTCGCCACCATAGCATTTCGCCGTCACGTTCTTGCGCATGGCGGGGACGGTTTCGCGCGCGATCACGCGTGAACCGATTGCGGCCTGCACCGCAATCTCGAACATATGACGCTCGATTTCGCTCTTGAGCTTCTTGGCAACGGCACGCCCGCGCCGGTCCGCGTCACGCCGATCGCACACGACCGAGAGGGCGTCAACACGTTGGCCGTTGACGAGGATATCAAGCCGGACCAATTCGGCCGGTTCATAGCCGATCAGTTCGTAGTCCATCGTGCCAAAACCACGTGTCACGCTCTTGATCTTGTCATGGAGATCGTAGATCACCTCGGCCAACGGCAGATGGTACGTCAACATGGCACGACTCGCCGAGAGATACTCCGTGGACCGGTGGATTCCGCGGCGGTCCTGGCACAACTTCATGACGGGCCCGATCGCGTCGGTCGGCAAGATCACGCTGACGCGTACAATGGGCTGGCGAAACTCGGCGATGTCCCCCGCATCGGGCACTTCTTGGGGCCGGTGAATCTCTAGTTCTTCACCATTGCGAGTCAGGATCTGGTAGGTGACGTTCGGCGCGGTCTGGACGAGGTCGACGTTGGCTTCCTGCTCCAACCGTTGCTGGATAATCTCCATATGGAGCAGGCCGAGAAAGCCGCACCGAAAACCGAACCCCAGCGCTTCGCTCGTCTCCGGTTGAAACTCGAAACTCGGATCGTTGATCGCGAGTCGTTCGAGCGCTTCGCGCAGTTCGGCAAAATCCTGTCCGTCGGACGGAAACAGTCCGCAATAGACCATGCGGCACGGTTCTTTATAGCCCGGCAATGCCACGGCGGCTTGCGTGCCGGGGACCGTGACCGTATCCCCGATTTGGACGCCATCGAGTGTCTTGATGTTGCAGATCAGGTAACCGACCTGCCCCGCACGCATTTCATCACAGGCACGTTTCTGGGGCGTGAACTGGCCGAGTTCCAGGACTTCGTGCACGGTGCCACCGCGCACAAACTGAATCTTCTGGCCGCGTCGCACGATCCCATTCATGACGCGTACGTAGGTGATGGCCCCACGATATGAGTCATAATGCGAATCGAAGACCATGGCCTGGAGCGGTTGGGTCGGATCGCCACTTGGTGCCGGCACACGCGCATACACGGCATCGAGCAGGGTCTCAATTCCCCGGCCCGTTTTCGCGCTGACCAGTAGCACGTCCTCGGGCTCGACACCGAGCGAATGTTCCATCTCGTCAATGACTTCCTCGATCCGCGCATGTTTGAGGTCGATTTTATTGACGACCGGGAGAATCGTCAGGCCGTGATCCAGTGCCGCATACGCGTTGGCCACGGTCTGCGCCTCGACGCCTTGAAACGCGTCAACCAGCAGCAGGGCACCCTCGCAGCAAGCCAACGAGCGGGACACTTCGTACTGGAAATCGACATGTCCTGGTGTGTCGATCAAGTTGAATTCGAACTGTTCGCGGCCCCTCTGCTGGTGCATCACGACGGCACGGGCTTTGATCGTAATACCGCGTGCTCGCTCAAGTTCCATATCGTCGAGCAACTGGGCTTTCATTTGCCGCTGGTTCACGGTGCCGGTGAACTCCAGCAGGCGGTCGGCCAGGGTACTCTTTCCATGGTCGATATGCGCGATGATACAGAAATTTCGAATATGCGGGCAATCAACGGACATCAGCAAGTTCCATCATCAGCGTTCCGCGCGGTGGTAGGCGGCACGTGCCAACCCCGCAGCTCCGATATAGCCCGCGTCGCCGCCCAGGCTCGCAAAAGCAATGCGCGTGCCCTTGGCAACCACTTCAAACGCACGCTGTTGAAACTCGCTGGTCGCCCGCTCGAGAAACTTGCGCCCAACCGCACTCTGATCACCGCCGAAGTTCATCGCCCCACCCAGGATCACGGCCCCCGGATCGATGGTGTGCGCGAGCGTCGTGATGCCAATGCCCAGGTAAGTCGCCGACTCCATGATCACTTCCAGTGCCAATGCGTCCCCCCGTGCGGCCTCTTCGGACAGCATGAGGGTCGTGAGCGTTTCCCCCGCGTCGACCCGTGCACGCAGTGAACTCGATCGGCCGCCATCCAACATTTGTTGGGCCTGGGCCGCCAAGGCGCTGGCACTTGCGTACGCCTCCAGTTCGCCGCGTCCACCTCCCCAGACACACAATCGGGCATCGGGCCGCGAGTCGACGATGATATGGCCACACTCGGCCCCGAAACTATTCACTCCCTCGATGGCAAGTCCCTCGACAATGATCCCGCCCCCCACTCCCGTGCCAAGCGTCAACATGATCATGCTGGATGCATCGCGCCCGCTACCGACCCAGAATTCACCGTACGCCGCCGCATTGGCGTCATTGGAAAACGTGACGGGAAGATTGAGGAACTCGCTCAGCTCGGCGCGAATCGGAAAATGACGCCAATGGGGCAAATTCGTCGGATCCAGGATCAGACCATTCGGGATGTCCATCGGCCCGGGCG
>CAZSOG010000669.1:0-4029 GCA_964607555.1 uncultured Pirellulaceae bacterium
CGCGACCGAAGGAGGGCGTACTCCCTTGTGGGTTGCGGGCCTCCCGCATTAGGATGTTCGTGATGAGTGACGATTCGATCAAGAAGGTTTCGATCGTGGTTTCCCGCGGGTCGCTCGACGGCGTCTATCCGGGGCTGATCATGGGAAACGGCGCGTTGATGGACGGGATCGAAGCGAGCATTTTCTTTACCTTCTTCGGGCTGGACGCCGTGATCAGCCGCAAAATGGACAAACTGAAGGTCGCCACGGTCGGCAATCCTTCCATGGGGATCCCCTCGGTCATTGGGGCGCTGCCCGGAATGTCCGCGTTTGCAACGACCATGATGAAGCGGGAAATGGAGAAACTCGATATTCCTCCCGTCCGCGAATTCATCGAGATGATCCACGATGCCGGCGGGACGCTCTATGCGTGTCGTGCGGCGATGGACATGTTCCATTACGCGAAAGAAGACCTGTGTGAACAGGTTGAGGGGATTCTGACGGTTGGCGAGTTTTACGAGATTTCGGCCGGCGCCCAGATCATCTTCACCTGACGCGCGTGCGTGATTGCGGGGTTTGTCGCCGTTTAGCGAAGTATCGTGGAAGAAAAACGCGGAGAGCCAGCAACGATGGAGGCAAGTCCGTGCGAATCACGTTTCTGCCCATGAAACAATTCTCCGCGTACTCCGCGCGTGAGTTCTCCGCATTTGGCTCATTGGATAGCGCCACTTTTTGTATCCCGAATGGCGTCAATAACCAAGAAAAGTGGCGTTGTCCAACTAAACGGTTGCCATGGGTGTCGGCATAACCGACGACGACGTTCGGCAACCATCGGGGGCCTCGCGGAGACTTGCACGACATCCATGGGACCCGCTACGCTGGGAAATCTGGTTACTGCCGAGAATTTCACCAGGGGAGCGGGAGAATGCGAGTCGCCGGGATTTTGGAATCGTGCCTGTATGTCGATGATTTGGATGCGGCGCAGAAGTTCTACATCGATACGTTGGGTCTGCAATTAGTCGAACGCCACCCGACACGTCATGTCTTCCTGCGCTGCGGGGCGCACATGTTGCTGATATTTCAGCCTGAATCGAGCAACGTCGCCGGCTCCTCGTTGCCACGGCACGGGGCCACGGGCCCAGGCCACATCGCATTCGCCGTTGCCGACGATGAGATTCCGCGCTGGATTGCCCACCTGCATGCCCACGAAATCGCCGTGGAAAAAACGGTCGATTGGCCGCAGGGTGGCCATTCCGTCTACTTTCGTGATCCGGCGGGGAATAGCCTTGAGCTCGCGAGTCCACTCATCTGGCGGATCGAAGAATCCTGACACTCCCAAAAACTAGGCAATCTATGACGGTTCATAGGTTCTTGGCAAATTAAGTCCGCGTGTTTTGCCGATGCCTAAGAGTGGCTGATCGGCATGACCAGGATTTTCGCTCCAAGCCCGAGATCACAAAATGGACCGCGTCGAATTGCTCGAACAGATTCGCTCACTCATCCGCGAGACACTCCACCGCCATGGCGCAGCGCCCGGTGGCTCGGTCCATGAGGCCATGCTGATCCGCAACGGTTTTTTCTGCGGTCGCCGATTCGAGACCGATGGCTTTCAGGCAATCTGGTTTGTCGAAGAGAACGAGATCAAAATCTATGGCCGTGATGGCGCGATCGTGGAAGTCCTCGCCCTGGATCCCACTCAAATCGAGCGGCGCGCGGCGGCCTAGCGGCCAGGTTGGGGCCACGACGCCCGTTCGCGATCCCCCACATCGCCCCATTTTAACCAAAGCGCCATCGCAAGCCGTTTTTTCATGTCAGGTCATGGCGGCGGCCCGGCCGCAAGCCAGCGCGATCGAGTTGAATTCCTGACTGAATTCCCCTTGTAGCATTGCGTCACTTCTTGTATTTCTACGCAGCTCCGCACGGGCACTGGTCGATGCGTGCTTGGCGCGTGTCCGCGGTCAAGTCCCCTGGGACCCGCTGCCCCGTGCTCGTCGGTTACACGGCCGTCGCGCGCATTGGCACGGCGGTGAGGTATTCTGTAGGCGGTTAGGTTCGTCCGACTGGATAGTGAATTGACGCGGTCCGTTCTCCCGCTGGTCGAACTCGCACAGGATATTTCAAAGTGGCGGTGGTATATTTTCGGCAAGACGGACAGGCCTTGGGTTCGCGCCCGAGCAGCATCATATCAAAGAAAAACTCGTCTTTAGAACGAACACGGCGGTCGCCTGAACGGCCCTGGGCTGCGCAGCTGGTAGTGACCGGCGACGTGGCCGTCAGCGTTTGGGACACATACTTTCGCGTTCGGCACGGAGTCGCGCATGGGAATTGAGCGTTCACGACGAGCGAGGTGGATACCGGCGTTCTTATTGCTGGCGTTGACAGTGGTCCATGGGCCGCGCGCCGCGGCCGATGGTGTGCGTGCGTATGGTGGGTCTCAAGCCGCGTCACCGCGCGATTCCCTCACGACTTCCCCCGCCCAGCCACCCAGCGGCACGGCTGCCACAATACCAAACGCCAGCCCATTGCCGGGCGACACGCCGTCGCGCGCGCCCCGCGGCCCCATCCTCGACGTACGGATTGTTGGCAACAAGACGATCGGCACGGCAGAGATACGCCGGCATATCAAGAGTCTCAAGGACCGCCCCTACGACGCGCAGCTGGTCCAAGAAGACCTCAGGCGTCTGTTCGCGACACGCAAATTTCAGAATGTGCGTGTGCATCGCAAAGTCGTACCCCAGGGCGTTTATCTGACCTACGAGGTTCTCGAACGCCCCACGGTGCGGGAGATCCTGTTCATCGGGAACAAATACATCAGCGACAAACGGTTATTGAAGGAATCCGGACTGGCGCAAGGGGAAGCGCTGAATATCTACACGCTCCAGGAAGCCCGCCGCAAAATCGAGGAGCATTACCACAGCAAGGGCTATGTCAAAACCCGGGTCACGATCGAGGAGGGTGACCGGCCGGGAGATCGGCGTGCTGTTTTCCGCATCGACGAGGGTCCGATCGAGCGTATTTGGGACGTGCGGTTCGTCGGCAACGACCCGCACCTGGTTTCCGATGCCCGGTTGAAGACGCTCATCAAATCCAAGCCCGGGTTTCTCAAGTACTTGTTTCGCGGCACCGTTGATTTTTCGGTAATTGACGAGGACATCCAGCGTCTGACCGCCTACTATCGAAACCTCGGCTATTTTCAGGCAAAGATCAGTCGTGAGCTCGATTATGACGATTCGGGCCAGTGGATTACGTTGACGTTCGTCATCAACGAAGGGCCGCGTTACAAAGTGCGCCATCTCGAGGTCCTCGGCAACGAAGTATTCCGCGCCGAAGATCTGAAGGAACGATTGACACTCAAGGCAGGCGAGTTCTTCAACATGCCCGAGATGCAGAAGGATGAACGGACGCTGCGCGATCTGTATGGAAGTAACGGCTACATCTATGCCGACGTCAAGGCGTCACCGCGATTCCTGGAAGACCCGCCCGGGCAACTTGATCTCGTGTATGAAATCAAGGAAGGCGAGATGTTTCGGGTCGGCGAAATCGACATCCAGATCGCCGGTGAGTATCCCCACACGAAGAAGTCGGTCATTCTGAACCGTCTATCCTTCCGACCGGGCGACATCATCAACATGCACAAAGTACATGATAGCGAGCGGCGGCTCAAGGCGGCCCAATTGTTCGTGACCAACCCATCGGAAGGCACGCCCCCACGGATCATCATTCCACCACCAGAATTACAGGATGCCGCGTCGATGGCGCGCCGGCACAAGCCGACCACGGCCCGCGGTCAGAGCCCCAGGTGACCACGAACAACAGGTTGCGACGGACAACGCGATTCGGATGGGACTTCGCCGCGATCGCGTACCACGTAGATTGAACGGTAATCGCATGTTAATGAAAAACACGACAAGGCCAGGGCGACGCCGGCCGGCCATGGGCCGAGCATGGGTAGGCCTCGTAATGGCACTCTGCATGGGCTGCGCGAGCGGCCCCGTCTCTCCGGTCAAACCGAGCAGCATGCTCAATGCCGACTCGGCGCCGGCAACGACC
>CAZSOG010000670.1:0-4022 GCA_964607555.1 uncultured Pirellulaceae bacterium
TCGCCCCAAGAACTTGACTCAAATGCGCCAAGTTTTGCCCTATAAGGGCACTAATCCCAAGGCGGCGGATGTTTCCCGGCGTGTGGTCTGGATGTAACGCCGCGCCAGCCAAGCGACAACCGCGCGCCGCATGTCCCGGCGCCGCATATGGGCCAATTGCCGCACCGGAGCTTCATCGTGGTTCGCCACTGCTTCCAGAATACCACTCAACTCCGACGCCCGGAGCTGTTTCGCGGCCGGGACTTCGTCCGCGTTTTGCGGATCACGCATCAGGCTTCGGATGCGGTCAACAAACGCCTCGCTCCCCAACAGCCACCCGTGTGCGGCCGATCCAAGAGGATTGACCGGACGATCTTGCAAGCCCGCCTCCACGCGGGCGCCGGTAGGCCGCGGCCGGATCACGGCCCCCCAATTCTCCCCTTGCCACGCTGAACGCAACAGATCGTAGGCAAGCCAATTGCGTCGTTTCCGCGCATGGTCATGGCCCGGGTAGCTCGACCACGGCCACTGCCGAGGATGAGACACGAGTGGACGGCGGCCACGCGTTGGATTCAGATAAATAGAGCGGCTCACCGTCCAGAAATAGGTGTCGTCCTGAATCAGTTCGCCCTTGAAACGTCCCTGAAACAAGTGCCCTGGACGCTGATCGCGTTTGGAAAACCAGTTCGCGTAACCGGATAGCAGATACTGCATTCCCACCGATAGATACGCCTGGGGAGTTTTCAAGAGCAAATGGAGGTGGTTCGGCATCCACACGAACGTCAGCACGTGCCAGGCAAACTTCGGCGCGGCCGATTCCAGACCATCCACCAAACGTTGATAATCACCGTCGGCGAGGAAGACGCGTTGACGCCCGTTGCCGCGGCTCACTAGGTGGTAGAGCGCCCCGGATATTCGATACGAACAGGTCGTGCCATGGCTGGATTCCACCGCCATTTGCCTGTCCTGTAAACCCTAAACCGGATCTGACCCCATCTGACCCGACGGCCGGCGCGGTGGACGACGACAAGCAGATCGTGCTGCGGTTCGACACGGCCGGCCAGGTCAGTAACCGCTACCTCAACGGCCCGGCCGTCGACATGGTCCTGGCCGACGAACAATTGGATCCGGGCACCGGTACGGTTGACCACATCTACTGGCCCTTGACCGACAACTTGGGCACGGTGCGCGACCTGGCCGAGTACGACGAGGCCAGCGGCATCACGGCGATCGCCAACCACATCCAGTACGACGCGTTTGGTGGGGTAACCAGTGAGACCAACGCGGCGGTGGACACGCTGTTCGGCTACACGGGCCGCGAGTCGGACGCCGAGAGCGACCTGTACTACTATCGTGCCCGATACTACGACCCGGCGCTCGGCCAGTTCGCCAGCGAAGACCCGCTCGGCTTTGAAGCCAAGGACCCCAACCTCCGGCGCTATGTGGGCAACGGCCCGGTCGATGCGGTGGATCCGAGCGGGTTGGAGGAGAAGACGCCGGCAGAACTTTCCAGCTCAATTCAGAATGCACACTACAGTCAATTCGGGCGGGAACATAACGAGTTCAGTGATGCGTTACGCCGACGCGAACGACACTGGTTGGCGGTGGCAGTCGATAAACGCGACGTGGCTCGTTGGGCATACTACCACAAGCAGCGTGTTGAGGCAGCCTTGCGCGCGATTACTTCGTCACGTCGGTGGAAAGGCGTGAGCGATGAAATCCGGCGTGCCGAGTTCAAACCGAATCTCTGGCACATGCCGTTCGAAGTAATGACGGGCACGCCCAGATCTTCGCCACATCCCTGGCCGACGGGCCTTTCCCTGAGCATTACGAACCGCTTGAGTCGCCGCTTGAGGAGAATCCGTTCAATGCGGAAATGATCAACCCCGCCACCAAGATCTTTGCCGGCAAAGCCGACGATCGCGGCACCAATAGAGAGTTTCCCTACGTCTGTTCGACCTACCGTGTCACCGAACACTGGCAGACCGGCGTCATGACTAGATATTGTCCCTGGTTGCTTGAACTGCAACCCCAGCTGTTCGTCGAGCTGAGCCAGGAACTTGCCAAAGAGAAGCGAATTCAGCTCGGCGATCGGGTGTGGGTTTCGAGCGCTCGGGGAGCCATCATGGCAGTTGCCCTGCCTACCGCCCGTCTCAAGCCGATGACGGTACAAGGGAGGATCGTGCACCAGGTCGGGCTGCCCTGGTGTTTCGGGTGGAAGTTCCCCGAGAAGACAGGCGGCGACAGCGCCAACTTGCTGACGCCGAACGTTGGAGATGCCAACACGATGATCCCGGAGACGAAAGTCTTCCAGGTGGACATCAGCAAAACCAAACCGGGAGACGCTGATCCCGGCTCCCTGATTGCCCGAAAGGAGGTGTGTCCATGAGCAAGGCATGCCTCGTTGATACGACCAAGTGCATTGGCTGCCGGGCTTGTCAGATAGCCTGCAAGGAGTGGAATGAACTGTCGGCCGAGCGGACCAAAACGGGGGACGCCGGCGCAACCTACGAGAATCCCCCGGCGCTTTCTTCGAAAACGTATACGCGCGTCACTTTCCACGAAGTGGTTGGCACGGGCGGCGGTTTCGAGCGATCGGTTTTCGTCAAGAAGCAGTGCATGCATTGTGTCGATCCGTCCTGCGTGTCGGCCTGCCCGGTGGCCGCACTGAAGAAAGTGGAAGAGACTGGCGCGGTCGTCTACGACGCGCACCGATGCATGGGTTGCCGATACTGCATGATGGCCTGCCCCTTCGGCGTGCCAACGCTCGAATGGGAACGCCTGGCTCCGCACATCAAGAAGTGCACGTTCTGTGCCGACCGGCAGGAGGACACGCTGGCTGGGCAACTCCAGGTGAATGATGAGCCGGTGCAGCCGGCTACGCTGAAACGGTTTCACGCGGGGCAGCGAAAACCCGCGTGTGCCAGAGTCTGCCCCACTGGAGCCATCCAGTTCGGCGCGCGGGATGAGTTGATTGCCGAGGCAGGCAAGCGAATCGCAACCAGGAACGCGTTGGCCGCCCCGTCCTGGAAATACGTCGACCACATCTACGGTGAGAAAGAAGTCGGTGGCACTTCGTGGCTCTACATCAGCAATGTGCCGTTCGAGCAACTGGGTTTCCGAACGGACCTTGGCGAACGTCCTTTCCCGAGCTACACGAGCCTGGCGCTCCGGGCCGTTCCGGCGGCCGTTATCGGCGTCGGTGCGGCGATGGGCGGGGCTTACTGGTTCTCACAGCGAATGAACAAAGTTGCCGCGGCCGAACAGGACGCGAAAACCGAAACTTGATGCCGGAGGCTACAGCCAACGGGGGAGCTTACGCTCCTGCGATGGCGTAGCCGTCAGTCGCATGGAAACATACACGCGCGGCACGCCGACGACACAGCCTAAGATTCTAGCGAGGACCCACGCATGACACATGAACGTGCGGAAGGAAAACTGGTTACCCCCGGTAGTGCATTTCTGGTTCTGCTGATGGCCATCGGCGCGGTCGCTGCGATATACCGCTTTGGATGGGGGCTGGGCGCGTCGACGAATCTGAGCAACCAGTACCCGTGGGGACTTTGGATTGGCATCGACGTTATGTCCGGTGTGGCCCTGGCGGCGGGCGGTTTCACGACGGCGGCCTTGGTCTATCTGTTTGGTGGCGACAAGTACTATCCACTGGTACGCCCGGCGGTGCTCACCGGATTCCTGGGATACGTCTTCGTGGGCGTTGGACTGATGGTCGATTTGGCACTGCCGTGGCATATCTGGCACGCGATCGTCTTCTGGCCGGAGCACTCGGTGATGTTCGAGGTCGCCTGGTGCGTGATGCTATACCTTTGCGTGCTGGGACTCGAGTTTTTGCCGTCCGTTTTCGAACGGCTCGGCTGGACCGGGAAGGCGTTGTCCAGGTGGCGCAGGCTGACGGACGTGTTCGCCGTCGTGGCGATCGCCTGGTTTGTCGGAATCATGTCGCTCTCGTGGACGTGGGGGCTTGTCACATTGGTCTTCTTCGGCGCCCTCGCGGTGCTGCTGAGGGCGGTTGGGCCCGCACGACC
>CAZSOG010000671.1:0-4019 GCA_964607555.1 uncultured Pirellulaceae bacterium
CGTTCTCCCGCTGGTCGAACTAGCACAGGACATTTCAAAGTGGCGGCGGCATAAACGCTCTGCCAAGACAGCTATGTGAGAGCCTCTAGAAAGGTGGACGCCCGGCGTCCCGGAAACATGCAAGATCCAAATTCTCAATCCATCGTTGATCCAAATCCGTCCATCGAGCAGTTAACGCGACGGGTTCGCCAGACGTTCGAGCAGCGTTTTGGACGCGCTCCACGTTGGCTGGCGGCGGCTCCTGGCCGCGTGAATCTGATTGGCGAGCATACGGACTACAACGACGGATTCGTGCTGCCCATGGCAATCGAGCGGTACACGGTAGTCGCGGCGGATACCGCCATCGCGGACTTCCGCGTCTACAGCACGGCGACGGACCAGATGGTGACATGGCCGGCCGATGGCACGCCGACCATCGATGACCGGAGCAAGTGGATTAACTATGTATGGGGCGTCCTCGCCGAATCCCGGGCCGCGGGCCGGTCGGCCGGACCGCTGGATATGATTGTCGATTCGAGTGTGCCGGTCGGGGGCGGGTTGTCGAGCAGCGCGGCGCTCGAGGTCGCCACGGCAACGTTGCTCGAGGCCGCGACGCACCACGTCATGGAACCGGTTGAGAAAGCCTTGCTCTGTCAAAAGGCGGAGCATGAATATGCCGGTATGCCGTGCGGCATCATGGACCAGTTCACGTCGGTCATGGGGCGTGAAAACCAGTTGATATTGCTCGATTGCCGATCGACCGAAGTGCAACTCGTGCCACTGGCCGGGGATGGTGTGAGCGTGTTAATCACGAACACGAATGTGAAGCACGAGCTGACCGGCGGCGAATACGCGGAACGTCGCCAGCAATGCGAGGCGGCAGCAGCGTACTTCGACGTCGCGTCGTTGCGCGACTGCACGCCGGCACAGATTGCCGCCGCACCGTCGAATCTCGACTCCGTCCTACGCCGCCGGGCCCGGCATGTTGTGAGTGAAATCGCGCGCACCGTGGAGGCGGCCGCGGCGATCCGCGCCGGCGACTGGACGCGCATGGGGCAGCTGATGTGCGCCAGCCATGCCTCGCTGCGCGACGATTACGAGGTGAGTTGCGACGAGTTGGACTTGTTGGTCGAGCTGGCCGAGACGGTGGGGCTTGACGGGGGCGTCTATGGAGCGCGCATGACCGGCGGAGGGTTCGGGGGGTGCACGGTCAGTTTGGTTCGGACGGACCGCGTTGCCCAAATTGCCCAAACGCTTACTACACGCTATCAGACCGAGACGGGCGTCTCGCCAACCTTGCTCATTTCGCGCCCCGCGCGGGGCGCGTGGATCGTGAACTAAACCGCGCCGCGGACTGGAATCGAGAACCATGCCTGACACGTCGGCCGATCTCTGGGACCTGTTGAACGAGAGTCGGCTTGTGCCGCGCCGCGAAATGGACCGATTGCGAGACGCGTTCCTGGCGGCCGAACAGACTTCCGGCGACGTGCCGGCTGAACACGTCGCGCGCTGGCTTGTCCACGGCCAGTTCGTGACACGGTATCAGGCAAAGATTCTGCTCAGCGGCCGGTCGGGCCCGTTCTTTTTCGGTGGCTATCAAGTGCGTGATCGGATCAAGACCGGCCGGTTGGCCGGTCTGTTTCGTGCGCTCCATGGTCCAACGCGGCATCCTGTGATGCTCCAGTTCTTGCGCGGAGCGGTCGATCGTGATCCGGCGTGTTGGGCGGAAACACGCAACCGCGTTCGCCAGGCACGCCAGATCGACGATCCACGGCTACAGGATGTGTTCTTGCTCGAAATTGTCAAACCCTACCGATTCTTGGTGCTGGAAGATATCGCGGGTCACACGGCGCACGATGAATTAGATCGGGCGGGCGGCATGACGCCCGCCGAGGCATGTCGCATCGCGCGACTCGTCGCCTTGGCACTCGCCTACTTGCATGCGCACGACGTCGCCTATGGCAATGTCAGTCCCGACAACATCTGGCTGGACCCGGCCGGGCATGTCAAGCTGGTCCGCGACTATCGAGTTGTTACGGGTTATTCGAGTCGTTCTGACGTGGCGAAGGCGCCTTGGCCGGCGCGGCTGGTGGACTACTGGGCGCCGGAGCGGGCTTTGGAGGACGGGGGCACGAGTTTGGCGGACATCTATGGTTTGGGCTGCACGCTGTACCATCTGTTGACGGGCCAGCCGCCGTTTCCTGGCGGTGACCGGCGGCGGCATGCGACGGAGCCGGCGGCCCCGTTGACGCACCGCGGCGTGCCGCCGGCGCTGGCTGAAGTCGTCGCGCACATGATAACGAAGAACCCCGCTTTGCGCATCGCCGAGGCACGCTTGGTTGTCGATCAGCTTGCGCCATTCGTGCCGCCGGCAGATCGCGAACACACGACTCCGCCGCCGGCACCCACGTTGATCGCATTTCAACGCGTGGTTGCCGCCGAGGAATCGGGAACGCGGCCGCCACCGTCGGTCACGGGGCCCGTCTATCCGGGCCGGCCGCCCGGCCCAGCCGCGTCCAGCACGCGGATTGCCACGACCAGCGCCGATACGCAGGCGGACACGGTGCCCGAGACCAGTGACTCGCCAAAGTCGGCTGATGCGGTTGCGGATGAGGTGTCGGGCGAGCCACTGATTGTTGCCACCGATACGGCACCGCGCCGTGGTCCCGCGCAACGCATGCGGGCCGTACGCCGGTCGCGTCGTCGACGTCGATGGACCGTTGCGATCGCGTCGTTGGCCGTATTGGCCGCGATTGCCGTGTGCGTCCTTTATTTGCGGTATCGCGGGGAAGGGGCCGCGCGAACTGCGCCGCGCGCCGCGCACGGGGCGGATGCAGCGGCGCCGGCAAGTCGAGTTGATGTGCCCCATCGCCGGCCGGTGAAAGCCCTTGCTCGCAAGGGGGTAATGCAAGGTGGATACGAAGTCGTGCCGGATGACGGTAAATCGCTCTGGATGACACCGACACTGGGCAGGCCGATCCAGCTGCATTATGTGGCGCCCGGAGTCCAGATGGTCTTGATCGCGCGCATGGCGGAGTGGTTGAAACAAGAAGAAGGCCGCCGCGTATTGCAATCGTTCGGGCCGGCGGTGAAGGCGCGAATCGAGCAGTGGCAGACTGCGTTTGGCGTGCGTTTGGAAGATGTCGAACATCTCGTGGTCAGCCTGTACGATGCCGGTGGCGATGCGCCGCACGCGGTTTTCGCGATTCGACCACGGCAGCCGCGTAGCCTGGATACGTGGCTACATGCCTGGGGGGACCCGGACGCGGCCGAGGTGGATGGCAGACGGTACTATGCGTCCGGAAAACGCGGTTTTTTCGTGCCGCACGCCGCTGCGCAACAGACCCTCGTCATCGGTGCGGTCGAACAGATTCGCGAGATCGTCGCACTCAACGGGACGCTGCCCCCGATGCGGCGCGCGCTGACGCGGTTGCTGCAAGTGTCCGATCGGCAGCGGCATGTCACATTGCTGTTCGTTCCGGAGTTTGTCGATACCGCGCTGCTAACCACGGCCCGCCCGTTCCCACTCGGCGATCCTGGCCGTCTGCGCGACGCGATCGATTGGGTTTTGGGCCCGCGCCTGCACGCGTGCATGGTGAGTATGCACTTCGGCACGACGTTCTACGGCGAGTTTCGCGGCTATGGCGAGTCGATGGCGGACAGTCAGGAATTGTGTGACCAGCTGCGTCAACGGGTCGGGCTGCTGCCGGACAAGATCGAAAGCTTTTTCCAGCAAGTCTACCCGTCTCCCTACTGGCGTCGTGTCGCACTGCGGTTGCCCGAAATGGTCCGCTTCGTGCATGCTCATGTCCGTGTGGGCGTGGAAGATAAGCAGGTCATGGCAAACCTTGTCCTGCCCGGCAACGCCATGCATAATCTGACGTTTTCCGGATCAATGTTGCTGCAGTCTGCGGCCGCGGGAGTCCAAACGCCGGTGAACGCCAAGTCCGCGCTCCGTACGCCGGGTTCCCTGGCTGATCTGTTGGGCATGAAAATGGATTTGAGTTTCGATCAGAAATCGCTCGAGTTCGCGATCCGTG
>CAZSOG010000672.1:0-4018 GCA_964607555.1 uncultured Pirellulaceae bacterium
ACTGGAGTTCAGACGTATGATCTTCAGAACTAATCTTCTCGTGGTCGGGGGACACTCCCTTGACGATCATCCGTTGCGCGTGCAATTCACGCGCATGCAACGTGGCAAGCAACGATGTCGTGATATCCGCGCCCAGCGAGATGACGACCGCGTCCGCTTCGTGCAGGTTCATTTCTTCGAGTGTTTCGCGGTCCGTCGCATCCCCGATAATCGCTTCGTAGACGGTATCCTCGACTAATTCCGCGCGTTCCCGGCAGGCGTCAATCGCGGTGACGCGGCAGCCGTTCTCGCTGAGACGCCGGGCCACCGTCGCGCCAAAACTCCCTAGTCCAATGACAATAAATCGTTTCATTTGTTCCATCCCGTTATGGACCCGGTCGCGCGCCGTGCGATTCCTCGCCAGCCGGCCCCGGTCCGGTGCGTCTTCCCGCCCGCTGGTGGGGCGGTGTGTGTCATCCGATCAGTGGCGCCGTTTCCGGATACTCGATCCGGGTCCGGCGCGCTCTCCGTGATACGGCGACCGCGATCGAAATCGGTCCCAAACGTCCGATAAACATGAGCGTTATCAACACGAGTCGACTCGCCGTTCCGAGCTGGCCGGTGATCCCCGTGCTCAATCCGACCGTTCCCAACGCGGAGGTGACTTCGAACACCGTGTCCAAGAAAACACCAGTGGACTGCTCGTGCGACAAGCTGGATTGTTCGAGCATCAACAGCACGGTGATGGCCACGATCGCCACCGCGCCGAAGAGAAGTGTGGTGGTGATCGCACGATCGACGACGGTTGACGAGAGGGTCCGGCGCATCAAGTTGATCTTCGCATGCCCACGCCACGTCGACCACCCGGACAGCACCAGGACCATGAATGTCGAGACTTTCAGTCCGCCGCCCGTCGAACAGGGGCCCGCTCCGATGACCATGAGCAGAACCAGCATGAAGAGCGTCGCGTTGGTCAAACTGCCGATCTTGATCGTATTGAAGCCTGCCGTGCGCGCGGTGATCGAGCTGAACACCGAAACGACGATGCGCCGCGGCCACGACATGTGGGCCATCGAATTGTGGCTCTCCAAAACAAGGAAGACCAGGGCACCGGTGGAAATCAGGAGGACCGTGCCGATCAGCATCATCTTGCTGTGCAGATGCAGATGATCCCAGAGCTGCCGCCACGGTCGGTGCCAATGCCGTCGAACATCCACGATCACCGGGAAGCCGATTCCGCCCACGACAATCAAGCCCATGATGACCGCGTTCACGATCGCGTCGCCCTGGTACATTGTCAAGCTGTCGTCATGGAGCGCGAAGCCGGCGTTACAATACGCCGAAATCGAATGGAACGTGGCGTGCCAGAGTGACTGGCCAAAACTGTAATCCAGCAGTCCGCGGAGCGTGAGAACGAGTGTGGCGATCGCCTCGATCAGGAGCGTGAACACGACGACGCTGCTGAGCGTCGAGCGCAAATCGGTCGGCCGTTGCACGCCGATCGCCTCGCTTGCCAGCGCCCGGTCGCGCATGCCGCCACCGTGCAGATGGAACGTGATGAACGTCGTGATCGTGACGATCCCGATCCCGCCGATCTGCATGAGCAACAGCACGACCGTCTGGCCGAGGAACGACAGGTCATGGGCGGTTGAACGGACCGTCAGACCGGTCACGCAAGCCGCGCTGGTGGCCGTGAACACGGCGTCCACGGCAGTCAGACGCTCCTTGCCCGGCACGACCGCCGCCGATGTCGTCAAAAGCACGCCGCCGAGCGCGATCACGACGGCATAGGAGAGCACGGAAAAACGCGCCGGATATTTGGTTAGCGACCCGATCGCTCTTGCCATGACAACTCCATCCAGCGTGCGCAAAACGGTACCATGGGGTGTTACAACGCGTGGTGCGCCATGGCGCGACGTTCACGCGGGTCGCAAATGTTGCCGAAGCTGCTCCACATAGATATCCAACAACTGCCGCGTGTCGTCGAGTGAAAACAGGTGCGGGTCGCAACGCAGACTTATGGTCAGTTCCTTCCGGTAACTTGAGATCGAAAACGCGCCCCGCGTCTTGGGACGCATCGGCGGCACGCCGCGGATTGTTTCAAGCGTCAGATTGCCGCACACAAGACGCCCGGCGTGGCGGGGAAACTTGGCCAAGAAACGGCGGCTTGGATCGCCCACGTTGCTGAGAATCACGGTGGCCAGTGTCCGTGGCATCGAAGCAACCAGTGGCAGCAAGCCACGCACGTTCGCTCCCATTCTTACCATCTCCACGAAATTCGCCCCAAGGTGCGCGTATTTGATCAGCGCCGTCTCTTCCCCAATCCTGCCCGCCAGGCGGCGGCGATCACGCAAATCCGACGCCTTGTGCGTCAGGAACGAATAGCCAATCACGTTGGCCGCCGGTGTTTCGTAGTCACGCGTGTCACGCAAATCGACCGGCATCATGACGCGGTACTTGCGCTGCGGGATCTGCCACCGCCGCGCTGCGTTCCAGCGATGCATCGTGTAGAATAGCTCGAGTAGCAAAAGGTCGTTCAACATGCCACCAGTTCCGCGCGCCGCGTCACGCAACTCCTTGAACTCGTCTCTCGAAAATGTATGCGAACAGAACGCCAGACACGCCGCCGTCGTCCGAACCGGTTTCGATGGATAGAGCGGATCACAGCCACGACCCATGATCTGAAACATCAGCTTCAGACTCGCGCGAATCGGCCGGTTCGTCTGGTCGCTACCCTCCAGATACCCGCGGTGATCGGCTCGGCCACGAAGCCGCACGGGCACAACGCAACTCGCCGACGGCCGCCGACCATTCGTCGTGGTCAAGCCGCCATAGATGGCGAGCAAGTCACCCAGAAACCGGTACGCCCCAATTCCATCGCAGCACACATGGTGAAACTGAACCGTCAAGTTAACCCGATCGGCACCCTGTCGGATCCAGATTCGCAAACCGATCTCGTCATGCAAGTTAATCCACTCACCCGCCGGAAACAGGATCGGAACCCCCGCAGGCGCCCAATCGACAAACGCCTTTTGCCCGCCCGATGACACCCAACACAAGACGTTTTGCTTCGCCGGCCGTATGTGCGACATCAGCAATGGGTGCCGTGCCAGGGATTCCGCCAACGCCGTGGCGAACGCCGCGCGATCGAGCGTGCCCGAGAGCACCATGTCCACGACAAACGTCATCGGGTACTCGGGCCGGTCGTCCGCCAACAAGAACTTCTCAATTGGCGTCAAATGCAATGGAAAAATGCGTCGTGAACCGGTCGCCATGAATCGTCATCTCCCGTATCGCCATCGACTTGACGACACCCTCTGGTTTCGGGCCAAAAGGCCGTGACCAGGTGCGGTTGCAGGAATGGCCGATGGACTTCCTGGTCCGTCGCGGACACCGGGATAGAATCCGCGACGGCTGTTTCGGTACCGCCTCCAATTCCAAAGCTGGCACGAAACGTGGCTTCAAAGATGCACGAGGAACTTCCGGGTCCGTCGCGGCGGTGGATCGACACTCGACCCCACCAGTTGATGGGCTCCAAGGGGCCTTCAAAGTCCGACAAATCGTGTGACGACGCGCCGCCGGGGAGGTCACATGGGCATCGCGTTATCATCGACCGAATCGATAAAATTAACAGCAAACACGATGTGGACGGCGCTAGAGTCTAGCACAAACGAAAACGGATCACCACCAGAAACGGCTGCTACCGGCCTGAACCCCACACGATCCGGCGCCTGCCGACGACTTTACAACGCCTGGCGGACATATTTCGAGCAGTTATTACCAGCGCATGCACACGACCCAAAACGGGCGAGCGACGACTGAATGTACTCTATAGAGGGGGTAGGTGGTCCGGGTTTCGGGTGGGCAGTAGAAAACGCGAAGTCGTTGCAGAGAATTTTGTTGCGCGTCGAGCTTATGGGCGGTGTCGCGGATTGCGATTCTCTTTGTGTAACGCCTTCGGCGTAAGGAGATGGCGCGGGACGTGTACCCAGGGTGCGCCGCCGCCCGTGGCTGCGCCCCGGCCGACGGCGACCCTGGG
>CAZSOG010000673.1:0-4011 GCA_964607555.1 uncultured Pirellulaceae bacterium
GCCACCGCCCGTGCCGATTCGGCCGGCTCACAACACCGATACACGTCCGGCGTGCGGAGCCCCTTTGGTGGACGCACGATCACGAAATGCAACCTGCCGCGTCGTCCGATCGCCTGTACGCGCTCCCCACGGCCGCGGCACACCGCCGCCCCACCCGTGATAAAGAACGGCACGTCGCTCCCAATGTCCGCCGCCACTTCAATCAATTGTTGTATGGGCCAGTGGATCTTCCAGACACGGTTGGCCGCCACCAATGCGGCCGCCGCATCACTCGACGCGCCGCCCAAACCGGCCGCCACCGGAATCCGTTTTGTTATGCGGATCGTCGCGCCACGTTCGATGCCAGCCAGTTGCCGGAGTCGCTCCGCCGCGCGATAAGCCAAATTGTCCGCGCCGTCCGGTACACGACCCGGTGAGTCACCCGAATCGCCCACCCGTGCCCGTGCGCCCTCGCCTAGACACACGTCACAATCCACGCGTAACTCATCGTCCACGCGTGATGCGAACTCCACCGTGTCAAACACCGAAACCGCAACCATCAGTGTTTCAATATCGTGATAACCGTCCGCGCGCCGCGCCAGGACCTCGAGAAACAAATTGAGTTTTGCCGGGGCCAGACGCCGCATGCAGTCCACGCCGGGATGTTCGCTCATGTGGCCGATCACGATGCAACGACGGGCCTCCCAACCCGTTTCACCCCTGCGATCCTTCTGAATCCACGAAAATAGCGATAATCCATATATGAAAAGAAGAAGATAAGTGCCCCGCATTACCCAAACTATTCCGGTACACATAGGATTGTATCGACCCGCGCAGCGTGGTCAACATGAATCGGCCATTCCCGGATCGATAGGACGATGATTCTAGAACAAAAAAGCCAGATCGTGTAAAGATATACAGTTTAGGAATGCTAGGAAACGCCAGTGTGTTCATCCTGTTTTGGCTGGGGGGGACCTGACGGTGGCTTATCAATAACGATAGCGTACACTTGTCGGAGCGTGCCGTGCCTAGCCAAATGGTGCCTGGCGACGCCATCCCTTGTCCCGAAATGCTCGATTGAGACGCCGATGAACATTCGCACGACTGGTTTGAGCAAGCACCTGATGCAGGTTTTTCGCGGCATTCTGATGGGCGGTGCCGATATCGTTCCTGGTGTTTCTGGTGGGACGGTTGCGTTGATCCTCGGGATTTACGAGCGGCTGGTCACGTCCATCAGTCATTTCGATTGGTTGCTGCTGAAACTCATACGGCGCAGAAGTTGGCAACGCGCGGTGCGGTACACCAATCTGCCGTTCCTGATCCCGCTGGGGCTCGGTATCCTCATCGGCTTTGTCATCATGACAACGCTGATGAACGGCCTGTTGAGTGATGCATGGACGCGCAGCTTGACACTCGCCATGTTCTTCGGCTTGATTTTCGCGTCGGGAATCGTGGTAGCGTTGATGATCGACTTAACGACGCGCCGAGATCGCATCCGTTCGTTGATTCTTGGCATTTTGGGCGGACTGTTCGCGCTGTGGGTAGCCGGACTCACGGGGTCGAATTCAACGCATCCAAATCTGATTTATCTGTTCTTTTGCGGCGCGATTGCCATTTGCGCGATGATCCTTCCGGGGATCAGTGGCGCCATGATCTTGCTGGTTTTGGGTGTCTATATGCATTTGACGGAGATACCGCGGAACATGCTCCACGGTCAAGATATCGGTTTGGGCGCGGTGCAAGTCGGCGTGTTCGCGTGCGGCTGCGCGGTCGGTTTGATCACCTTCAGCAAGCTACTCCGCTGGCTGCTGGCCCGTTACCACGGTCCGACCATTGCCGTGCTGTGCGGTTTCATGTTCGGTTCATTGCGCAAGCTGTGGCCATTCCAGGAGGACCTGACGCCGTGGATCGAGAAGGTCAAGTACAAGAGTTTTCGTGCGGTCATGCCGACCACGTTTGATCGCCACGTCGTCGAAGTGTTGTGTGTCGTGATCGGCGCGGCCGCGATCGTGCTACTTCTGGAAGGATTGCTGCGTCACCGTCGCGTCGATACTTCGACCGACGGGAAATGAGACGAATGGGTCGGCCAGTACTCGTCGACGCTTACAGCGTCGGGGTCGGCCGAATGCGTCCAGCATGACCGGACGCGGCATGGTGCCAGAGGGAGCGAGGGGCGTCACGCGGCCCGATCCGTTTGCCGCCACCGCGCGGCGTCGACGGCGATCAGGGTGATCCGGCTTTGGCGCGCGAACCGCGCGACCTGCGCCTGATCGACAATAATGGTCTTCCGTGCCTCTACGGCCAGTACGCGTCCACCGGCGCGTGCCATTGTCCGGAGTGTCCCGATGCCGATCGTGGGCACATCAAACCGCATGTCCTGGTTGGGCTTGGCGACTTTCACCACGGTAAATCCGCCTTGGGGGCACAGCAATCCAGCGCGGCGAATACACTCATCCGTGCCTTCGACCGCCTCCACGGCGACTGTGGATAGTCCTTTGACGGCCACGGTTTGGCCAACATCGAGTCGGCCCATTTCCTTGGCGACGTTCCAACCGAAGCGGATATCTTTCCACTGCATTGCGGTTGGGTCCGTGCCACTCAACGTGCCCGGTGTCACCAACAGCTCGGGGGCAAAATCCGTAGCGGGAGCAAACATGATCTCGTGCCGTGCGAACAAGTCGACCACCGCGGTCAGCAGCGTGTCGTCCTTGCGATCTCGGGTTTTTGTGACAAAGTGCGGATAAAACGTACGACAGCATTCCCAATCCGGCAGATGGTGCAACCAGCCCCAACGGTGATATATCAAGCGTTCTTTGAAGATCTTTCCGGCCATGGTGGCGTGGCGGACGCCACGTCGCCGAAAATACCGGATTTGATGACCGAGTTTCGCGATTCCAACGTATCGAAACGAGTCGCAGATTGTCGCGAGTTCGGGGGCCGCGTGGCCCTTGACGCCTTGACAATGAACCGTGTAGCCCTGACGTTTCAGCGCATGTGCTACCTCGATGGGGTATTGCCCCCAGCCGGCCAGCAAACCCATCGTCTTGTGATCGTCCATCGCGGAAATACTCGTGCCTTGGGACTGTTCGCGGGGCTGCGTTGCTTGCGGCCGCGGTTACATGGCGTGGTACGCGCGTCACGCGGCTTCTCTGCTCCGCCCGATACTCGTCGCCGCGTCGTTTAACAGATCCAACTGTTGCACCACCTGTTTCAGTTGACGCTGCATCTTCGGTAGTTGCCGGACATGGACCCACATCTTCCACTGCTCGCGTTCGGGAGTTGCGGGGATCCCGATGAACACGCTGTCGGCCGGAATGTCATGCATCACCCCCGCCTTGGCACCCAGAATGGCCCGATCACCGATGTGCAAATGATCGGACAAGCCAACTTGTCCCGCCATGACCACATAGTCGCCCGTCGTGCAACTGCCGGCGATTCCGACTTGCGAACAAAGCAAGTTGTGCCGGCCGATTTGGCAGTTGTGACCGATCATCACCTGGTTGTCAATCTTCGTGCCGTCACCGATCTCGGTCGAGTCATACGTGCCGCGATCGATGGTCGTCCCGGCGCCAATCTCCACGTCGGCACCAATCACAACATTGCCTAATTGCGACGCGCGCTGGTGATGCCCGTCAACCGTTTGATAGCCGAAACCATCCGCACCAATCACGCACCCCGCATGAATCACCGTCCGATCGCCGACAACCGTGTCCGGATACAACACGACATTCGGCATCACGGTCACGTGCGTCCCGATGCGGCACCCTGCCATCAGGCAGACACCTGAATAGACCACGGAATGCGCGCCGATTGTTACCTCGTCGCCAATGCACGCGTGCGGATGAATGTCGACGTCTTCCGCGACGCACGCCGATGCCGCAACACTGGCCATCGGACTCACACCAATCGGCTTCCGCTGACGCGGCGGCCGAAAATGCGCGACAATGTTGCCAAATGCCGCGTCGCCAGCCACCGCCTAAAGCTGCGCCACGGTCTCGGTCCGGAACGCGGAAGTAACAACCCCCCCCCCTC
>CAZSOG010000674.1:0-4008 GCA_964607555.1 uncultured Pirellulaceae bacterium
AGCGCGAATTAGCGTCGATTAGTGTTCTTTTTCTCTTGGTCCGTGAACGGTTACGAAATAAGAAATAAGAAATGAACCCACGACACGACGAGTGTCCCACGCCCCTGAAGCGATGGTTGACGGCCGCGGTGGATCAAGAGGCCTCGGACATCCATCTGGTCGTTGGTCATCCCCCGGTGCTGCGCGTGCACGGCGCATTGCGCGCCTTGGAAGAACCGGTCCTGGACCGTGATCTGCTCCGCGCGACGTTGATGGCGGTCTGTCCGATACCGTTTCAAGATCAGTTCGCGGCGGAAAACAACACGGACTTCTCGCTGGAGGTCCCCGTGAACAGCCGACCGCGCCGGTTTCGCACGAATTACTTTCTCAACGGCCAGAACATCGGTGCCTGTTTTCGCGTCATCCCCGACCATATACCAGACCTTGCCTGGGCCCATTTTCCCGAACCGCTGGCCGAACGAATCACGCGTTTTCGCAACGGCATGATTTTGATTTCCGGGGTCGCCGGGTCCGGCAAGACAACGACCTTGGCGATGTTGATCAATCGCCTGAATCTCGCCGGCGGATGCCGCATCATCACGATCGAAGAACCGGTCGAGTACGTCTTTCCGCGCGTCGCGGGATCGGTCGTCACGCAGCGCGAAGTGAATGTCGATGTCGACTCGTTCGCCGACGGCCTCAAGTACGGCTTGCGACAGGACCCGGACGTCATCCTGGTCGGTGAGATCCGCGATCGCCCCACCGCGCAAATCGCTTTGAGTGCCGCGGAAACCGGCCATTTGGTCTTCTCAACGTTGCACACGCGCGACGCGAAAGGCGCCATATCCCGGCTCGTCGACCTGTTTCCGCAAACCGTCCAACATGAAATCCGTTCGCAGCTTGCGTTGAGTTTACGCGCGGTGGTCAGCCAGCATCTCCTGCCGAGCAAGACACCGGGCGCGAAACGCGAGCTGGCACTGGAGGTGATGTTCACCAACACGCCGATCGCCAGCGCGATTCGATTCAGCAAGCTGGAGTCGATCGACAACTGCATCCTGACCGGCCGCAACGCCGGCATGGTGACGCTGGACGAGTCCATCCGGCGTCTCTGGCGCGGTGGCAAGATCGAGCGTGCGACAGCCCTTCGCTTCGTCAGCGACTCGACCATTTTGGACCGCCGCCGGTGAATCGGCGGGCATCAGGCGACCGGTCCGAAATGCGGCCCCCATTTCAGCGCGAGTTGCTTACCAAGTTTCGTCAGCGACTGTACTTCCTCTGCCGACAGCGGCTTGTGGTTGCGGACGAACTGCACGTTCTCACGCAACTGCTCGACCGTATGCGGGCCAATCACGACGGTGGCCACGCCCGGTAGGTCGAGGGCATAGCGAACGGCTTGCTGGAGCAGTGCCCGCCGCACCATGGCACCGATCGGCGGGCCGCTCGCGGTCGCGAAGCCGCCTTGCATCCCGCCAAATGCTTTCATGCATACCACGCCCATGCCGTGCTGGCGCGCCACCGGCAATACCTTGTCCTCGAACGCGTATGTGTGGCGATCCACGAAATTCATCGCCATCATGACGACGTCGATCTTGCCCGTCCTGATCAGTGGCAGGAAATGCATCACTTTCGAGTGCCCCGAGATCCCGACAAAACGCGTGGTTCCCTTCTCCTTCTCTTTCAGCAAGTAGTCGACAGCCCCACCCGGCGCCAGGACGCGTTCCACGTTCCGATTGCCGACACTGTGCAAATAGACCAGGTCCACGTGATCGGTACGCAAGGTGCGCAACGATGACTCGAGCGATTTCCTGGCCTCCGCGGCCGTATCGGCCCACACTTTCGTCGTCAAGAACACCTGGTTACGGCGTTTCCCAAGCCCTTTGGCGATCCCCTCCTCCGCGGCACCATAATTATGTGCCGTGTCAATGAAATCGATCCCCAGCTCGAGTGCCTCCTGGACCAGGCGTGCCACGCCATCGACGCCCGTATCGCGCGACTTCCCGCACGGCCACGTCCCCAGTCCTAATCGAGTCAAGCGTTGCTTGGTTTTCCCAAGCACGGCCGTTGGCAACGCGGATTTCGCCGCCCCCGCCAGGACCGTGCGGTCGACCAAAAGCGTGCCCATTCCGGCAATGGATACCTGCTGCAGAAAGGCGCGACGCGAAACGTTGGCATGCGGTTGAGATTCCATGGACTGAACTCCTCGTCGATTCGTTTGATACGTGATTCAAAAGCTAATAATATGCGCGCGAAAATACTTCGGCATTTACGATAAGACCGTGCTTCATTCGAAGATCGGTCGCCCGACCTTCAGGTGTTTCGGATTAAACGGAAAAACGGCTTGTTTCAGTGGCAAACCGCGGATTTCGATTTGATCGATATCGATCTCCCCGATCCCTTGATCGGCCAACAGCCGCAGGTGGTTATCCCCCATGAAGGGAAATTGCTTATGTTTGGCCGTCGGATCGTAGCCCATCGCGGCGGTCCCGACCGCGTCGGTGCAGACGCCGTTGCGGCCGGCCAACAACAGCTCCGGACGCACCGGCTGCACGCCCTTGATCCACGGCCCCTCGCCGCCACGATTTGTTTCAATCCCATCGACGAGGCAGAGGTCGGGCAGGCGCGCGCCAAACAGGTCCGCCGTGACACGGGGGACGCGATAACTCCAATCACGCGACGTATCCGGATCGACTTCTTGGGGCGATCCGGCCGGCGGCATGCGCTGACCTTTGTGAAACGTATCGCCGCGGGCCGTCGTCGTATTCTCATCCACCGCCGCGCGGCCGGCACCATCGAGCGCGCCGCCGTAGATCGACGTCGGCGCGATGCCGAACAAGTTCTTGACCGACAGCGTCACACCGGCGTTGGCATGATCCTTCATTTTTCCAAGTGACACGAACACGTCTGTTTTTTCATAGCGTGCGTTCAGATCGAACGCCGGATAGACGTAGCCGCCCCACGGCACCTTGAAACGACTGTAGCCGCGCCATGGCCCGCGGTGGCGGGTATCCTCCCACGTGACATGCCCGCCGCCGGCACGGTTGATCGCGTCGATATCCCAACCACCGGCCGCCATGCTTTTCTCCAGCGGCTCACGCGCGTAGCCGCTTTCCACGATCACGATCCGTTTGGCCCCCGCGTCGTGCAACGCCGCACACGTGGCTTCGACAAACCGCGGATGGACATGGTACGTCCGGTAGGCCGGCAGCCCACCCAGTTTCCAACGTGGACCGCCGGTCAGATTCAGCTTGACCGTAACTGTCTTGCCGCGTACCAAGGGCCCGATGCCGCCAATCTGGTCCAGCGCCGTCCGCAGAGTCTCACCCAAACCGGGCGGATCATAGGTCCGGCAGCGGCCGATCGCGACCGGCAGGCTTGGACCCGGTTTTGTCGGCCTGGCTTCGGCCGACGTGGCCCCGAAGGGCAGCACGGCCGCCGTCCCCGCCAAACCCGCCAGCACCGACGTCTGCTGCAAGAATAAGCGCCGATTCACACGCTTGGTCATCCTCGTATCTCCTCAATCATAAACAACGCGCCGTTTCGTGATGCTCCGGAGCCCCGCACGAGCAACCTCGCGTCCAGCCAACTACGTCCCCATGAAGTATCGCATCACTCCAGTTTGCGTTCATCCGCCCACCATACAGAATCCGCCGACCCTGACCGACGAAAGATTACACTCTCCCGTGCGCGGCGTTCCCGCTATTCTCGCACATGCGCATCCCACACCCCAAGAGTCTAGCGAGGTTTCACCTCCAACCAATTGGCGCATGTCGGCGCGGTGGAGACCCTCGGTCGCTCCCGTGCGGGGTCAGGACACCCGCACACAGCGCTACGTTTTGTCGCGTCCGCCACCACCCGGTTCATCCCGGTGGAGCGATGATTCTGCACTACAAGCGTCCCTTGCACGCTTCCCGCCACCACCCGGTTCATCCCGGTGGAGCGATGATTCTGCACTACAAGCGTCCCTTGCACGCTTCCCGCCACCACCCGGTTCATCCCGGTGGAGCGATGATTCTGCACTACAAGCGTCCC
>CAZSOG010000675.1:0-4002 GCA_964607555.1 uncultured Pirellulaceae bacterium
GCGTGACATCGCGGGCCTTTTCCCATTTAAGCGCTTTTTTACCCCTTGCCATGCCTTACCTCGTCGAGGGCGGTCTCATAATCGCCTAGTAGTGCATCTTCTTAACCGTTGCTCCAGGGGGATAAAGACCTTTGAGAACCTTGTTGCGCAAGGGCACTCTCTGGTCCTCGCGCAGCATCGCATATTCAACCGAACCAATGCCGTCAGAGAAGGAATTGGGATCGAAGCTGGGCATGCTTGCCATGCACAGCAAATCCCCGGTGAGGCAATCCATCACCACGACTGACCCGCTTTCCAGCCCGATCCGGCGCGCGGCGTATCTGGTTTTCAGATCCGGCTGAAGGCAGTCCTGCGGCGGGCCGTATATTCGGTTTCCATGCGCATGTTGGATTGGCGTGTTCCGCTTTTGGCGCTAGGCCACGTAGTGCTGTTCGCGTTCGTCTATTGGTTAGCTTTCGCGTTACGGTTCGACTTCGTTGTCCCGGCGGAGAACGCCGTTGTCTTCTGGCAAAGCGTGATCTATGTGGTTGCCATCAAGACGATGATCTTCTACTTGTTGCGCCACTACCACGGCTGGTGGCGGTACGTGACGTTTTCGGATCTGATCGCCTTGGTCCGGGCGTCGGTGTTATCCTTGTTGGTCCTGGCCGCGGTCGATCATTTTCTGATGCCCTACCAGATCCCGCGGTCCGCGCTGGTCCTGGACGCGATCCTCACGATTTTCGTGCTTGGGCTGCTTCGATCCGGCTGGCGTTTCCTTCGCGAGGGAGGAATTCCCCGTTTTGGGGCGAGCCGAGGTGTGCGGGCGTTGCTGGTCGGGGTGGATGATGCCATGGTGCGGTTGGCTTCCACGATCCATTCGGACCCGCGGTTACCGTTTTGCGTGGTCGGTTATTTGTCGGCGGGCCAGAACATTAAGAAAGGAACTCGGTTGGGGCAGATTCCCGTCTTGGGCGACGTCGCCCATGTTCGGACCATTGCGAGCGCGGCGCGTGCCGACGTACTGTTGGTTGCGGCCGGGACGGTTACCGGTACGGAACTGCGAAAACTGATGGAAGACTGCAGCGAGTCGGATCTCGTTCTCAAGATCATTCCGCCGGTCAGTGAATTACTGAACGGCAACGATCGGGTACCGGTACGAGACATCAATATCGAAGACCTGTTGCAGCGTGATCCCGTCCAGCTGGACACGCAAGCGATCGGGCATTTGCTGACCGGTCGTACCGTGATGGTCACGGGGGCTGGGGGCAGCATAGGTTCCGAGATCTGCCGGCAAGTCATGAGATTCCACCCAAGCACGCTGATCATGGTTGGCCGCGGGGAAAACCGGATCTTCTTCGCCGAACGCGCGCTGCGCGACAGGGCGGGCGAGAATGCGAACGATTTGGAGTTGAAAACCTATATTGCGGACATCACCGATCGAGATCGGATGCGCTGCGTATTTGAACAAACCCGACCGGAGATCGTCTTTCACGCGGCCGCGCATAAGCACGTGCCCCTGATGGAAGCAAACGTCGGTGAAGCAGTCAAGAACAATGTGTTGGGAACCAAGTGTGTTGCTGACCTGGCCCACGAATTTGGCGTGGAACGGTTCGTGATGATCTCGACCGACAAGGCCGTCAACCCGTCGAGCGTGATGGGGGTGTCCAAGCACATCGCGGAACGGTACGTGTATGCGATGTCGCAGGAGTCACGGACACGGTTCATGGTGACGCGATTCGGCAACGTGCTGGGCTCGTCCGGTAGTGTCGTTCCGATCTTTCAAGAACAGATCCGCAAAGGCGGTCCGATCACGGTCACGCATCCCGACATGACGCGCTTCTTCATGACGATTCCGGAGGCATCGCAGCTCGTCTTGCAAGCGTCGACGATGGGGCGTGGTGGCGAGATCTTCGTTCTCGACATGGGCAGGCCGGTGCGGATTGTCGATTTGGCGCGCGACTTGATTCGATTGTCGGGGCTGCCGCCCGAGGCCATTGAGATCGTTTTTTCGGGGATTCGACCTGGTGAGAAGCTGCACGAAGAACTCTACTTCGACAACGAACGGATGCTCGAAACCAGCCATCCGAAGTTGCATGTCGCGTATCATCGGCCATTTTCAGCCGACGAGGTTCGGCATGATGTCGAGGTGCTTGCCACGTCATGCAACGGGCCGAACCATGCAATCCGAGTGAAATTGCATGAAATCGTGCCGGAGTACGTTGGTGGCGAAATGGAGGAGGCGGATACGTCGGATCGTGGCGCGTTGTCCAAATCGGTCGGGACGTTTCCCGTCCAGGTCCCGGCGGCCGGGAACCGCGAGTTGCATTCGTGGCACGAATGACCGTGCAGGGGAAGGTATTCTATAGACGGTTAGGTTCGTCCGACTGGTTTCCCGACCCCGCTTCTGCCCCGTCCTTTGCGCCTTGGCATGATCGTCGGGGCTGCTCAACGACGTGCTATACTCTAGCATATATCGGGCGCTCGCCGTGCGCGACCGACGGGAACGGAGTATGCGCCGCAGGACGCATAATCCATACACGAGTACATCCGACCTGACGAAGGAAAACGACTGTTTCCCGTGACTAGCCGCGTTCATCCGCGGCTAACGTGGGATTATTCATGAGCGATCTGCTGCGGAGCTGCTAGGTCGGCCATCTGCCGCGTCAAAGGACAATTCGTCCGTGCTCATGTATTAACAATATGTTCCGCGGACGAATTGCCCTTTTCCTTGCATCTGTCTCGACTTACGGCCCCGCGCGACGAACTTCATGAATGATCCGGGTTAAGTGTCTTCGATAATCGTGAACAGTTACAATTATTTTCGGGGTTGCGGGCAAGACCCGTACTGAGGCTAGAAAAACCATGCACACCAACGATGATTCCAAGATTCCCATGGTTCCGCGTCTGGCTGTCGTGGGGGCCGGCTACTGGGGCAAGAACCTGGTTCGCAATTTCAACGCGCTCGGCGCGTTGACTGTCATCTGTGACAGCGACGCCGGCCGCCGGCAGGTACTAAGTCAACAGTATCCGAACTGTCACATGACGGCTGCGTACGACGACGTCCTTGGCGATGACACGATTGATGCCGTCGCCGTCGCGGCACCGGCCGAGTACCATGCGGCGCTCGTGCGCCAGGCGCTCGAAGCGGGCAAGGACGTCTTTGTCGAAAAACCACTTTGCCTGTCGGTGAAGGAAGGGCAGACGCTGGTCGAGTCGTCACACGCGGCAGGCCGGGTCTTGATGGTTGGCCACCTGCTATGGTATCACCCGGCGGTATTGAAGCTGAAACAACTGATCGATGATGGTCAGCTCGGCCGCATCGAGTATGTCTATTCAAACCGTTTGAACATGGGCAAGATTCGCCGCGAGGAGAACATCCTCTGGTCGTTCGCGCCGCACGACATCTCCGTGATCTTGGGTCTGCTGAACGAAATGCCCGATTCGGTGCATGCCCAGGGTGGGAACTACCTGCATCCCAAGATCGCCGACGTGACGGTCAGCAACTTGACGTTTCCGAGCGGCGTGCGTGCGCACATTTTTGTTTCCTGGCTGCATCCGTTCAAAGAGCAGAAGCTCGTGGTCATTGGGGACAAACAGATGGCAGTGTTCGACGATATCGAGAAGGAAGAAAAACTACGCCTCTATCCGCACACGGTCGTTTGGAAGGACCAGTTGCCGGTGGCTAACAAGGCGGAGGCGGTGGTCGTGCCATTCGACGGAGGCGAGCCCCTGCGCGCAGAATGTGCCCATTTTCTTGAGTGTGTGCAAACGCGTGCCGTGCCGCGGACCGATGGCGAAGAGGGCTTGCGCGTCCTGTCGGTGCTACAACGCTGCCAGGAGTTGCTGGAGCGTAACGGTTTGCCGCGGCGGGAGCCTGAACCGCGCCAAACCACCGCGTCCCCGGTCATGCCCTACGCCGTGCACGAATCGGCATTTATCGACCCGGATGTCGAGATTGGCGCGGGCACGAAAATATGGCACGTGTCGCACGTCATGAAGGGCTCGCGGCTCGGCCGCGAT
>CAZSOG010000676.1:0-4000 GCA_964607555.1 uncultured Pirellulaceae bacterium
GACGCGGGAGGCCCGCAACCCACAACGGAGTACGGCCTCCTTCGGTCGCGCTCCCGCCCGTCGCTTGGAAACATGCGCGCACGGTGCGCACATCTGGCAGCCTAAGTCTCTAACTCCCAACTCGTTACAACGCGACCACCCGACCCGATCCAAAAAATTGACTCAAGATCATCAAATTTCCGCCCATAAGGTCTCTAACGAGGTTGCACCTCCAACCAACTGACGCATGGCGATGCACTGGAGACCTTCGGTCGCCTCCGTGCGGGTCAGGAGCCCCGCGCACAGCGCCAGGTCCCTCCGTCCAACTATGGTGGATCCGTCCCGGTAGAGCGGAAGATTTTGTACTACACACGCTGCTCCCCTGATGTTGAGTCCCGTAGTGACGGCTGAAACATGTCCCAAGACATCGCGGGAACGTCTCCGGAGTGAGCGCGCCGTCCTACCACCGGGAAACGAATGAAGGTACACTAACCACCGTGTTGGGAAAAGCACGTGAGACCAGCCAACGTACGTGGCAACCCCGGTGACGGGTGCCACGGGCTGGCTACCGTATATGGTGACTAACTCGCTCGGCTTACGCCGCGGTTTCGCAAGAAAAAAAAAGTGATTACCCAATGAAAGTACTAGTAATCGGTAGTGGTGGACGAGAGCACGCGCTGGCATGGAAAATCGGCCAGAGTTCGCGGGTTGATCGCGTCTTTGTGGCGCCGGGCAACGCCGGCACGGCGGAAGATGCGGAAAACGTGGCCTTGGATCCGGGTGATTTCGCACAACTGATCCGATTTGCCAAAGAGAACGAGATCCACCTTACCGTGGTCGGTCCCGAGGCGCCGCTGGCATCCGGCGTCGTCGACGCGTTCCAGGCCGAAGGACTGCGGATTTTCGGACCGACGCGGGCCGCCGCACGCTTGGAAGCCAGCAAAGTATTCTGTAAAAACCTGCTACGAAACGCCGACGTGCCGACCGCCGAATACCAGGTCTTCCGTGATGCGGAAAGCGCGCGGCGGTTCGTGCTGGATCGTTATCCGAGCGTCGATCAAGATGTTCCCCTGGTCGTGAAGGCCGATGGACTTGCGGCCGGAAAAGGCGTGGTCGTGTGTGCTAAACAACACGATGCGATCGAGGCGATCGACCGCATTGCGGTGCGGCACGAATTTGGTGCGGCAGGACGTGAACTGGTGATCGAAGAGCGTCTTGACGGTCAGGAAGTGAGTGTCCTCGCGCTGACCGACGGCCACACGATCGTGACCTTGCCGCCGGCCCAGGATCACAAACCGGCAGGCGACGGGGACGTCGGCCCGAACACCGGTGGCATGGGCGCCTATTGCCCGGCACCGCTGGTGGACGACGCCATGCAGGCCTGGATCGAAGAACATGTCCTGGTGCCCACCGTCCACGCAATGAAACGCGCGCGGAATCCATTTCGCGGAGTTCTTTACGCGGGCCTGATTGTCACGAATCAGGGACCCAAGGTCCTCGAATATAACGTCCGCTTCGGCGACCCCGAATGCCAACCTATCCTGATGCGATTGCAAAGCGATCTGATCGACCTGCTCGACGCGACAGTCGATGGGAAACTCGAGAATATTGCCGCGCTGCAATGGGACCCGCGGCCGGCCGTCTGCGTCGTCATGGCCTCGGAAGGGTATCCGGGATCGTATGCCAAGGGCCATGAGATCCGCGGTCTCGCGGACGCCGCGGCGCTGCCGGACGTGAAAGTATTTCATGCCGGCACCAAGCTGGCCGACGGCAAGGTGGTAACCTCGGGAGGCCGAGTGCTCGGCGTGACCGCGTTGGGAGACTCGATTTCAACCGCCAAGTTGCGGGCGTACACGGGGGTCAAGTGCATCCGCTGGACCGGCGCGTGGTGCCGCAAGGACATCTCGGACAAAGCGTTGCTGCGTCCGCGGTAAACACGTACTCGTGCACGCTGAGTCGTTTCATTCACGTGGATCCCGTTCGCGCGGGAATCGTCCAGCGCCCCGAAGGTTGCACTTGGAACAAGTTACCCGCACTGCTGCGTGGGTCCGCGCGCAGCGCCCGATGGGCTGGACGGGTGGCTGGGCTGGCGCGGCGTTCTTGCCGGCATTGGCGTCGACACAAGTTGGCTGTCGCCAAAGCCTGCGGATAAGTTAAAAGTTAAAATCTGACCCCCGGGACCGTCCCCCTGTGGAGCTTCGTCGTTTCCGCCCCGTGCTTCGAACGTCTAGTGACCGCGCGCGGAGACGCTGCTGCAGGTCACTCAGCATGGCCGACAGTTTTTCCGCCGAGCGCGCAAGCTATCGGTTGAACTCGGCTCTTCGTTTAGCAGTTGCTGGATTAATTGGATCTTCCCTACTTGGCGGCCCTTTTCAACGCCTTCTTCGCGGCCTTCTCGCCGCGCGCTTTCCATCGCCCAATGGTAGTCGCGTTCGGCTTTCGCACGCCGGTCGTACCTGCCTACCCGCGCGCCGACCCGCCGCGGAGGGCTTGACCTTACCGGCAGAGTTATCCCCCGCATTTATTCTTGGAACACGCCACCAACGTGTTCAATAAGACCAGTTCCAAGCTATGACTCAGATTCGTACGGTTCAGGAAGACCTATTCGCGAAAACGTGACCGCAAAATGTTGAGACAAGTGTTCACGATACGGCGTCGCAAGAGCACACACGCGTTTATTCTTCGCCGCCAGTTCTTCCAGCAGTTCGCGCGGAACGGTATGTAGGTCACGGAGGTCAACGACTGATTCAGACAGGTTGTCGCCACTCGGAAGAAAGTACCAACCGAATATGCGATGACGTACTAGCTGCTCTTGAATCACTTTAGGCTTTAGAATGCGTTGTTCGACCAATTGCTCCGCGTCATGAACGAGAGCTACTTGCACCCTGGTCGTCTTGCAGTTCGTCAGATCGCATGCCTGCGTGAGAATGACAACTCGTACTAGGGATTCCGTTGCCTTCCAAACTCCGGCGTGCCGTTCCCAAAAAAGAATGGGGCACTCGTCAATGATCTCACCTTGCCTGAGCGGGGCATCCTTGTCAATCCTCTCATACATTTTGCTTTAGAACCCCACTCCATCAGGTAGGCGTTTGGCGGCACGGCGAGGAAGTACTCGCTTCCCCGGGTTTCGCGGCAGATCGAAGGGAGCAGCATTCGATCGTTCCTCAAGAGGTGGGTCAGGCAATCGCTGCGTTTTACTCAGATCACGGGATTGCTCGACCAATAGTCGCACCCTGTCCCCCTCCCTAAAATGGGTTGGCTTCAACGGCTTCAGTACCCCACCTTCGTAGATGGCTTCGATCGCTTCAAATGATCTGCTCATGCCCCCAATTCTAACTCATTGGAGGCGAAAAGTCGATGTATGGAAAACGACACCTGCATCGTCTTGGAGAATATAGGCGGAAAATGATGCACATGATTGTGGCGCGGTAATTCTGTTAGGGGGTGACGCTGTTAGCGTACCGCGCAAACGGCGCGGGCCCGACGGCGACGATATCCACGACACGATCCCCCTCAAGGCGGTCGAGTTCATTTGGCGTGACTTATTGCACGTGATGCCGAAGGGGTTCAGTCGGACCCGATTCTGCGGCTGGCGGTCGTCGGCGCGCGGACCCTGGAGCGTGTGCTGCAGGTGTCCACGCCAAGCGTGTACGATCTGATGCAGATCGTCATCTGGCCCCAGCAGCAGAAAGCGCGGCGCGAACAGCAGGCGGTCTAGCCCGGCATGGAAACGTGGATGCCCAATTCGCGGGCATCCGAGATTTACGCAGCCAAACCGCATATTACACCCGGCAGTTCCTGTGGATTATGGTGCGGCTTGATTCGACTGGAATCCGACCTGTTGTTGGCTGTCTGCAACTTGTGGTGGGACACGACGGCGCCCCATGAGGCTCTCACGCCATGCGCAGCCACGTACCCGTTTGTAGCTCCTGCCGCCCCTGACGGGGCTCGCCGTGTTGTGATTGACACGCTATCCAGGGGCTTGCGCCACCTGGCTACATCCTGTCGTCCCTAACGGGAC
>CAZSOG010000677.1:0-3999 GCA_964607555.1 uncultured Pirellulaceae bacterium
GCAAGTACCGTGCGAGTACGGAAGAATTGCAACGGGCGTTTCGATACGGGTTGACCGACGCCATGGTCGTCTGGCACAACTGGCAGCGTTGGGGCTACGATTACCGTTTGCCGGAGATCTACCCCCCCAACCCTGGCTATGGCACAACCGACGAATTGCGGAACTTGATCCAGACGTGTCGTCGTTCTGGTGTCCTGTGCGCGTTGCATGACAACTACATCGATTTTTATCCCGATGCAAAAGGATTCTCGTATGCCAATACGATTGCCTTTCATGCGGATGGCACACCGGTGCTCGCCTGGCTGAATAAGGGCCGTCAGGCACGCAGCTATCGCTACCGCGCCGATCGCATCGAGCCTTTCTTGCAGCACAATTTGCAGCTGATCCACACGAACCTTGGTCCGAGTGCCTATTTCATTGACGTCTGGTCAAGTGCCAAGCCATACGATTACTGGACCGCCGATGGGAAATACTACTCGGCCGTCTTCACCCGTGATACATGGCGTCGTCTGTTCGCCTGGATTCGCAATGAACTGGGCGATGACGCGCCCCAGATCTCGGAGAGCGGTCACGATCAACTGATCGGCTGGCTGGACGGTGCCCAGACAAACCACCTGCGTGTTGGTCCGACACTGCCGGGCGCTCAGGGCTGGACCGTTTGGAACTGGAAATGTGCCGATGCCGAACGGATTCCATGGTACGATGCGGCGCACCATGATCGGTTCATTCTGCACGGAGCGGGTTACGAATCCCGCTACGTTGCCGGGCTCAATACGCGTCTGCATGGAATGTACAGCGATGACTATATTGCCACGGAAGTGCTGACCGGCCATCCGGCCATGGTGTCGCGCCCGTTCGGACGCGATGTGGTGCGCAAGTACTGGTTGTTGCACGACCTGATGCGTGCGTTGGCGTTGCGAACGATCGATTCGGTTCGTTTCGTCGACGGTGACATCCACCGCCAGCATGTGTGCTGGTCCGGCGGCGGCGACATCTGGGTCAACCGAGGCAAGTCGGACTGGACCGTCGCGGGCGTGACGCTGCCACCGTACGGTTTCCTGGCGCGCGTAGCGACCGAGCAGGGCAAGATCGATGTGTCGATTCAGCGTCGCGACGGTCTGATTGTGGAATTAGCACGCGCACCGAGCCAGATTTATGCCAACGGCCGGGAATTGGCCGACCCGCCGTTGCCGATTCGACTGACCGTCGCCGGTGTGCGGTACTTGGGCCAGCGAAAATGCGAATTGGACCTGGTGTGGCAAGCGGACGTTGCCATTCCCGCCGGCTGGACGCCCTTTCTGCATTTCTGTGATGCGGCGGCCGACATCGCGTTTCAGGCCGTCCGCCCCTCGGGCGCGCTCCAGCGTACTAAGCCGGGCAAGTTTTCCACAAAGCGAACTTGCACGATCCCCGCGGAGCTGAAGGCCGGCCAAACATTCGAGTTATGCTATGGCTTTTATAATCGCCAGACCGGCGCTCGTTTGACTCTCGCCGGTCCTGACGTCGGTGATCGGCGAATTCGCCTGGGAAGCATTCGCTTGGAGGGAACAGGAAGTCAGCTAAACGGTGTTACCTGGCTAGCTTTTCAGCCGCGCGAAGATCCATTCGTCCAGCGCCACAATCCGGATAAGCGCGCCGTTGATTTCGGCCTGTTAGCTACCAGCGGCGGTTGCCGCCTAACCGCTGAGCACCAACAACTGATTGTCACACCTTTGCCTGGACGCCGCGCGCAACCGTTCAATGTCGCGATCAACTGGGCCCGCTTGCCGTGGCCATGCCTCGATCCGAGCCAGGTTGAAGCGCTCGCGGATGACGGCCACGTAATCGCCCGCCTGCCGGTTCGCCGGCAGGGCGATGTGATCACAATCGAGTGCGCGCCCGGCGTTTTCGCCTACCGCCTCGCGCCGTGATCCAGGGAATAGGAGCGTCGAACATGCCGCCTGAACCGGCCGGCCGTTGTGTGGGTACTCGGTGACGCAGGGCCGGTGGGCGCGTACGGTTATTCGATCGCTGTTTGTCGTTAGAAACCTTAGGGGCCGACATTTGACGATCTTGAGTCAAGTTTTTGCATCGGGTCAAGTCGGTGGCGTTGTTAGGAATTAGGAGTTAGGAGATAAGAGTTAGGAAGAAAGTGGTTGAGTGGGGGTGGTCCGGGTGCCGTTGTTGGGTGAGAGATGAGAGGTAAGAGGTAAGAGAGAGTACAGCGCTGTGCGCGGGTCTCCTGACCCCGCACGGAAGCGACCGAAGGTCTCCATCGCGCCGGCGTGCGTCAGTTGGTTGGAGATGAAACCTCGTTAGATTCTCAGGCTGCCACATGCGCGCACGGTGCGCGCATGTTTCCAAGCGAACAACGGGAGCGCTGCCCATGCGAGGGCGTACTCCCTTGTGGGTTGCGGGCCTCGCGCATTGGTCAAGTAGCGGCGGCCCAAGATCGTGCCGCGGAGCGCCCGGGGCGATGCTGCATTGGAACCGGACCAGGTTGGGCCATGGGCGCTCGCAGCGGCATTGCCCTGCGATCTTCCGCCGGGTCGCTACCGGGCATGCGTGCACAATGGTTGCGACTTTCATCGGCACGCCCGGCCGTCGAACTCCGACAAACGGGCCCCTGATTCACTCGATCGCCCACGCTTGTTATCATATTCTGATGGACAGGCCTCTTGTGACCGCGACGGGCGTCCGCGGCAGTCGACACCTTGTCCAGTACGCCTGGCAACATCTGGAGCTCGTGGTCCACGCTGCGTTGGATCGGCATCCGTGCTGCCACGTTTTTGACCGTCGCCGCCATTGTGCAAATCGCCCGACCTCGAGGCACCTGAGAGAATGACCGAACAACAATGGGAAACGCTTCTGGCCGTGATCCGAGGCGAACATGTTGAGCCGTTGCCGGTCGGAATGATCATCGACAGCCCCTGGCTTCCGAATTGGGCCGGCATGTCGATCATGGACTATTTTTCCAGCGAACCGATGTGGTTGGAGGCCAATCTGAAAGCAATTCGCCAATTTCCGGACATCATGTTCTTGCCCGGGTTCTGGTCCGAGTTCGGTATGTGCACGGAGCCCTCAGCATTCGGTTCGCGTTGCCGCTGGTCCGAGAACGAGTTTCCATGGGCCGATAAGGTGATCACGGATATCCGGCAAGTTGCGACGCTGGAGAAGCCGGATCCGGCGATTCACGGCCTGCCACCACTTGTTCTGAAACGACTTCAACACACGCGGAAGGCCATCCGGCAAACGGGCCATGAAATCCGGTTCGCCGTCGCTCGGGGCCCGATGAACATCGCCTCGTTCCTGATGGACAGCACCGAGTTCATGACGGCCATCATGACGGATCCAGATGACGTTCTGGCACTGCTTGAACTGACAACCGATTTCTTGATCGATTGGATCGGTCTGCAAATTGATACGTTCCCGTCCATTGACGGGCTGCTGGTTCTGGACGACCTGATCGGCTTCATCGGCGAAGACGATTTCAAGCGGTTCGCGCTACCGTACCTGAAGCGCATTTATGGGGCTTTTGACGTTCGTGTAAAATTCCTGCACAACGATGCGGCCGGTTTGATCACGGCCAAGTATCTTCCGGAAATCGGTGTCAACATGTTTAACTTCAGTCATAAGCACAGTCTGACAGAGATCCGCCGGCTGACAGATAACCGGGTGACGATGTTTGGTAATATTCCGCCGCGCGACATCCTTGCCCGTGGCACTCCCGAACAAGTGCGCCAGTCCGTCCGAGAGACACTCGCTGCGGTTGGTGACACAAGCCGCCTGATTCTTTCGGCCGGAGGGGGCATGCCGCCTGGCGTGACAACCAAGAATATCCAAGCGCTCCTTGATGGCCGATGACACCGGTCCGTCCTGGATTGTGTTGCGCAGCGGACCGGCCGCGATGCTGCGCACTGATGGGCTGTGCCACAGCCTTAAGTTGCACTGACACTGCTTTGTTACTTAGAGGCTGTAACAAAACTGCTTCGGCAGAGTTATCATCCGCTTCTTCGACGG
>CAZSOG010000678.1:0-3998 GCA_964607555.1 uncultured Pirellulaceae bacterium
AACCGACCTACGTGTGCCGCCCACCTGGATATCGGGCGGCGCTGCAAATCGCTTTCTTGGGCGCCACACGTAGCGCGGCTCTCCGAGCCGTCACGGCCTGGGGATCCGTCAGTTGGTTGGAGGCATCGCCTCGTTAGATTCTTGGGCTGCCACATGCGCGCCCGGCGCGCGCATCTTTCCAAGCGAACAACGGGAGCGCGACCGAAGGCGGGCGCACTCCCTTGTGGGTTGCGGGCCTTAGCTCGCGGCCACCCCACGTCCGAGGTGACGACATTGTGGCGCGTGTCGGTCACCCCCCTCGTCATCTCGACTTGCGTCGTGGCATGCCGAATGATTAAGCACGTCATGCCGCGCTCGACCGCCCGGAGTAAGCCGGCAAGAAACAGCCCGGCAACGCATCCTTCACCACATTTGGCAATCTGGAAGCCGGCCACGCAAGTAGGCGCGGCCTTTGCGCGCGATCTGCGTTGGTAGCCACAGCCGCTTCAGGTTCCGTAGCCGTGCCAGCCGCTCATAACTGGCCTCCGTCAACCGTCCACAGGCGCGTAAATCGAGTTGCTCAAGGGCGCGCAGTTCAACGAGTTTATCGACTGTCGAGTCCGTCGTCAAAGGACCGAGAGCGAGTGCGTGCAGTTTGGGTAGGTTGGCGAGCTGATCCAGATGATCACCGATAATGCTGCTACCCTCCAAGTCGAGCGATTCCAAATCTTTCATGGCTGCCAAGTGGCGCAAAGCTCCGTCACGGAAGCGGGGTGACCAGAGCCTCAAGAATCGAAGATCTCGGATTTGGCTGAAGTACTTCAGGCCGGAATTGGTTACCGACGTTGCCTCGATACTCAGCTTCCGCACGCTCAGCCTGTTCAAGTACTTGAGCGACCGATCGGTGAGTCGATCGCCAACCAAGGTGAGCTGGCCGATTCGCACCGTGGGATCCGCCTGTTCGAGTTGCTCGATAAACTGAACGAGAAGGAACTGCACGTCCACGCCGTGAAGTTCGGCCGATGTTTCGTTGTGGTGAGGGGGGCTCGGGTTCGTGCCGGATTTGGTTTGCGATTCTTGACGCGGTTGGGGTTGCGGCGTTAGCGCGATCGCCGATCGCGCCGGATTCCCCGTGTCAGCGCCCGGTTTCGAAGCCGTCGATTCGCGCGTCTGGTCGTCCGCGGACCGGGCGGGCGGTGCCTTCGCCCGTTCACCCGGCGAAGTCTTCGGTGCTTCGGTTTCGGTCTTCGATTCGAGCGGCCGCGCGGTCTTGGAGCCGCGTGCGGGTGCTGGGGAAGCTGCCTTGCCCTGATTCGTGTCGGTTTGCACGGGGCGCTGGTCTCGTGATATGTCGTTGCCGCGCTGGTTCTTCGTCGTCGGCGATTCCCGCGCGGGTGGCAACGCCCGGGTCAATGGGCCGATCGGGGAATCCGAAGCCGCGTTTTTCGTGGACTCCGTCTTGGTGACATCCTTCGGCTTGCTTGATCCACCGAGCGGAGTCTGTGCGCCCGATGACGCGGGCGGCGTGGCGTCACCGGCGCGCACCAAGCCGAGGTCGCCAACCAAAATCCACCCCGTGTGCGTGGTCCCGTCAATGGTCACCCGGCCGCCGACCCAATCACCGGTGACTTCAACGACGGTTACCGTCATGCCCTTTTTCAATGTCGCAATGGTCTCACGGCCGACCTGGAGACGCGCTGTTCTCGAAGTCACCATCAGACGCGTCCCGGGCCGGGATTCCCGCACCGCGGGAGCGGCATTCCGTGCGGGTGAAGCGTTGCTTCCAGGTGCTTCGTTGTTAGCCAGCCCGACAGCGGCAACCAACGAGATGGAAAACGCGACGATCGCCACATTACGAACCATGGATGAATCTCCCAACAGGCCAAACGCGGCCGTTAAAAAGGCGGTAGCAGTGTATTGACTCGTCAATGTGCCTTGGTTCCGATCCGTGCCTTGGTTCCGATCCAATCCCTCGCCGGGCCCGTGAACGAGCGCAACGGGCCCGTCTATATTTCTCGCAGCAACACGCCGCAATCCCGGGCGGTCAGCCCGAGCACATCGACGACCGGTACTTCAGTAAAAGGGTGTGTCAAGTCATCTTCCAGTGTAAGTCGGCCGCCTTCAGAAAGCAATAAACTTCGATCACATGATGGGTTTGACAACCGGTTGTTCGCGTCGATACGCGGTCGCGCGTTGTCACACGCTCGCTTACGTTCGGCACGCACTGACAAGAGCGGGCGTACCGCGTGAAAATCCGCGCCAACTGGGCATAACCGCCTAAGCCATGCCGCCCGTAAAACGCCTAGGACCGGCAAAAAAAAGGAATCCGGATCAAGCGGCCGATTGCGCGGAACCGATTACATCCATGGGACTAGATGCGTAACCGCGGTGGTTTAGCCTGCGCTGATCGGGTTGGTGGCCCATGCCCAATGGGGGGTGTCGGGTGGCACCTGGCACGCCGTGGACTCTCAGGCAGCAACGATGTTCGCGCTGGTATCGAACAGCAGTACAACTGGCTGGTTTATCGGGAGTTGGATGATTGCGTAGTGAATCCGCGAAGACCTGGATCGGTCCGCCGATGCGCTCGGCACTGTTGATATTTGGGCTGGTCGTGCCGGTCCTGGTGTCGTGTCAACGAGCGCACCCGGTGCTAACCGAGTCCGAGCAACGTCTCATGGACTCGGCATGGCCACCAGCGACCAACGCGGTGCGGCCCGCAGCCGCGCAAGCCGCGGCGGCTGATTCGCTCGGTCGCGTGTTTTGGCATGCGGCTGAGTTGCCACGCCTGCGGGCGGATTTTCCGACGATGGCCGATAGCCATTTCGTCGGTGACAATCGCCAGTGTGCATTGTGCCACGAAGTGTACGTGCGCGCGTTTGCCGCCAACGTGCACGGCCAGCAGCGCTGTGAGGATTGCCATGGGCCGGCAGGCCGGCACGTGGCGAGTCGGGGCCAGGAGCCAGCATCGATTCTCAGTTTGAGCCGCGCCGACCGGATCACGCCTTCGGGCAAGCCAACGACGCCGGGTGAGCGGGCCGAGATTTGCCTGCGGTGCCACGAGCCGTCGCCACGGGGGACGGGCGCGGCGTGGCGGTCATCAAGTCATGCCCATCACGGCGTGGAATGCAGCAATTGCCACGCGGTGCACTACAATGTGCCGCCCGGCACGCCGCCGGCTTTGTTGGGCCGCGCCATCACGCCAGATGCGGCCGATCCACGGCGACGCATCGGTTTTCAACCGCCGCCAGCGCACGCGTCACCGGCGCGCCCGTCACTCAGGGGGACCTCACATAATCTGGGCGCGATCACGCCGGAGACGTGTTACCGGTGCCATGGTGAAATGCAACGCTTCGAAAAGGGCACGCACCCGCATCGTATCGGCGCGCCCTATCCGGCGCGGCCCGGACATCGGGCCGGCACGTTCGATTGCGCGACGTGTCACGAGCCGCACGGTAACATCCGTCACGCGACGCGGAAAAACGTGTGTCTCACGTGCCACCAAGGGAACCCGCACGTGGGCCAGTGGAAGGGCTCGCCGCATGACCTGGCGGGCGTCGATTGCACCGACTGCCATGACCCGCATCCGGTGCGGGGCGCGCCGATGCAAGTCGATCAACCGCGCGTATGCTACCGCTGTCATGTCCAGAAACAGCAGCTGCAAGAAGTCGCGCACCCGCACCAGATCCTCGGCCCGAACGGCTTCGTCTGCACGTCCTGCCATGAGCCGCATGGGCGGATCACGCCGGCGACACGCACCGACTTGTGTCTGCGCTGTCATACGGGAAGCCCAACCATGGCCTGGCATTCTTCGACTCACGCGCGCGAAGATGTTGCTTGCACGGACTGCCACGACCCGCACCCGAACTCCCATCCGGTTCCGTTCGCCGGTGTCAATCACACGTCAATGCAACGACCCAAACGGCTGCCGATGAGCGTGGACGAGCCGAACGCCTGCTTTAAATGTCACCCGAAAATCTACGGTCTTGCTTCGCTGCCGTCCCATCACCCGATCAAGGAAG
>CAZSOG010000679.1:0-3996 GCA_964607555.1 uncultured Pirellulaceae bacterium
GCTTGGCCTGGATGCCGGCCCCGCGACCATCTATTCGGATGCCGTGGCCGAGCTGGTAGCGATCGGGGCGGCGGTCGGCGCCCATTGCATGCCGTGTTTTAAGTATCACTATGACAAGGCACGGACACTCGGCGTTGATCCCACGGACATTGACCAGGCGGTCGCGACGGCGGAGCGCGTGCAGCGCATGGCGGCCACGGCGATGCGGGCGCTCACCGCGGAGCACGCCAGATCGACACCGCATGAGCCGCAGTCGCGTGTGACCGGCGACGACAACTGCTGCGGTCCCGTGAAGCTCGTCGAGCCGCTGTTGTCGGCAAAGCGAAAGTGAATCGAGGCAACGCCATGGTGGATGTGACGTCGGCGGCTACCAGGTATCTTTTCTTCACGGGAAAGGGCGGTGTTGGCAAGACGTCCGTTGCTTGCGCGACCGCCATTCGGCTCGCCGATCAAGGACACGCCGTTCTGTTGGTCAGTACCGACCCGGCGTCGAATCTCGATGAAGTTCTGGGTGTCGCACTCGCGTCCACGCCCACCCGGCTCGCCGGCGTGCCCAACCTTTCGGCGTTGAACATCGATCCGGAGGCGGCGGCCCGCGCGTATCGACAGCGTATCGTGGAACCGTATCGCGGCGTACTGCCAGAGGCGTCGGTCGCGAGTATCGAGGAACAACTATCGGGCGCGTGCACGGTTGAAATCGCGGCCTTTGATGAGTTCTCACGATTGCTGGGAGACCCGTTGGCGACGGCAGAATTCGATCACGTCGTGTTTGACACGGCACCCACCGGGCACACACTGCGTTTGCTCCGATTGCCCGCGGCGTGGAATGGGTTCTTGGAAAACAATACGACGGGTACATCGTGTCTCGGACCATTGGCCGGTCTGCAGCAGCAACGAACGCTGTACAAGGCTACGCTCGACGCCCTGAATGACGCACGGATGACAACCGTGGTACTTGTCAGTCGACTCGACCAATCAGCGCTGAACGAAGCCGCGCGGAGTCATGCCGAACTGGCGGACCTTGGCGCGCACAACCAGCGGCTCGTCCTCAATGGAGTATTCCGTGCGACGGATGCGGCCGATCCGGTGGCGCGGTCATGGGAGAGTCGCCAGCGGACCGCGCTCGGCTCGATCCCGCCGAGTATTGCGGCCTTGCCACGCATGGAGATTGCGCTCAAGCCTGCCGCGTTGATCGGTGTACCGGCGCTGCGGCAATTGTTCGATCCGGCGCCGACGGACTCCCGGTCGCGCGTCGACAACGTTGACTCGGGGCGGAACGCAAGACGTTCCGGCACGGCCCGGCACCTGGAGCACCTGGTCGCCGAGATCGCGCGCAACGGGCGTGGTGCGATCATGACCATGGGCAAGGGAGGGGTCGGGAAGACGACAATCGCCTCGGCAATTGCCGTCGCGCTGGCACAGCGCGGGCATCGTGTTCACCTGACCACGACCGATCCCGCCGCGCACCTTGACCTGACACTTGCCACGCGCGTGCCACGCCTCGAGGTGGGACGCATCGACCCGGTCGTGGAAACCGAGCGCTATCGGCAACAGGTTATAGCGTCCGCCGCGAAGGACCTTGACGAACGTGGACGGCAACTCCTCGACGAGGACCTGCGTTCGCCCTGCACGGAGGAAATTGCCGTTTTCCGAGCGTTCGCGGCGCGCTTGGACAAGGGAATGGACGGCTTCGTCGTGTTGGATACGGCGCCGACGGGGCACACGTTATTGTTGTTGGACGCGACCGAGGCGTACCACCGCGAGGTGCTCCGCACGAACAGCGATCTGCCGCAAGCCGTGCGTGATCTATTACCCCGTTTGCGTGACCCTGATTTCACCAAGGTCCTCTTGGTGACGCTCCCGGAAGCAACGCCAGTGCACGAAGCGCGGCAACTGCAAGACGACCTGAGGCGGGCCCGGATCGCGCCGCATGCCTGGGTGATCAATCAGAGTCTGACACCATTGGAAATCCGTGATCCCTTGCTTCGCGCGCGCCAAGCCGCCGAGGCACGTTACATTCATCAAGTGGAAAGTGAATACTCCGCGCGAACCACGCTGGTACCGTGGATCAGTGATTGTTCGAATGATAACTGGGCGTAACAAAATTGTACGCGCGTGGCACGGGGTGTAGGATATAAGCGTTCATGAGCGTTCCTTGGCGGTTCGCTCGTTTCCCGCCCCCGAATCGTTGCGATCAAGGTTAGCGAGTACGCCATGATAAAACAGAGTCGAATCTTGTGTATTGTCGGGTTACTGGCGTTTTCCGGCTCGCTCGCGGGCGCGGCCGAGTGGCGCGTGGGGATTGCCCGGACCGATATTACGCCGGCCCGATCACTTTGGCTTGCGGGTTACGCAAGCCGAAAGCACCCCGCGGAAGGGACGCTTCATCCCCTTTGGGCCAAGGCGCTGGCAATTGCCGATCGGCGTGATAAACGTGTTGTGATCGTGACGCTCGATTTGATCGGCGATAATTTCGAACGAAGTATTGGTGACGCTATTGGCACGCGCGTCCTTCAGCGCGTCGGAATTGCACGCGCGGACATTGTCCTGAACTTCTCGCACACGCACTGTGGTCCCGTCACGCATGCTGGCGATGGTGCCATCGTCTCATACGATCTTGACCGTGGGCAAACAGCCGCTGTGAATGCGTACACGCAAGTGCTGGAAGACAAGCTGGTCGATCTCATTAGCAGGGCGTGTCACCACATGGTGGCGGCTGAGTTGGCTTTCGGTCAGGGCGAGGCGACGTTTGCAATGAATCGGCGCACGCGGCGTGATGGGCGATACGTGATCGCCCCCAACCCCAAAGGACCCGTTGACCATACGGTGCCCGTGTTGCGCGTTCGCGACCAGACCGGCCGGCTCCTGGCGGTATTGTTCGGTTACGCGTGTCACAATACGACGCTCGGTGGCGACTTCTGTCAGTACAATGGAGACTACGCCGGTTTTGCGCAGCTTGCCCTGGAAACGAAATATCCCGATGCCACTTCCATGTTCATGCAGGGCTGCGGCGCCGACAGCAATCCCGAACCGCGCGGCCGCGTCGAATTGGCCGAGCAGCATGGTGACGCGCTTGCCCATGCGGTTGAGCACGTGCTGAATCAGGATATGCGTCCAGTGCACGGCCGGTTGGCGGTCGCGCTCGCGCGCGTCGACCTGCCATTTGTCGATCCGCCGAGCAAGCAGGAGCTTGAACAACGCCGCCGCCAGGCGCGCGGCTCGGACCAACGACTCGCCGCCGTTCTGCTTCGGCGGATCGAGCAGCATGGCACGTTGCGTACATCGTACCCGTACCCGGTCCAGGTGATTCGGTTTGGCGATGATCTGTCACTGATCGGCTTGGCGGGCGAAGTGGTCGTGGACTATGCATTGCGGCTACGCCGGCAGCTGGCCACGGAGCAAACATGGGTGGCCGGTTATTGTAACGAGGTCTTTGCCTACGTGCCTTCCGAACGCGTACTTGCCGAAGGTGGTTACGAAGCCGGCGGGGCGATGAAGTATTTTGGTTGGTACGGTCCATTCCGACCCGGCGTGGAAGATCGAGTGGTCGGCGCCGTCACGACGCTGATGGAACGTTGCCGGCGCGCGGGCCGCTAGCCCGGATTATGCCGCCGCCACTTGGAAATGTCCTGTGCGAGTTCGACCAACGGGAGAACGGACCGCGTCAAATCGCTATCCAGTCGGACGCCCCTAACCGCCCTAAGAATATTTTCGGGCGATCCGCTGTGGAACCGCAAGTCGGTCATCTGCTTCGTCTGGCTCTTTGGTCCCCATGATGAGCCGTATGTCCAACTGATTTCGCCGCTGGCGTCTATCCCCAACGCGCGCGGCCCGCAACTCACAAGGGAGTACGCCCTTGTTCCGCGGCGCTCCCGTTGTTCGTTTGGAAACACGCGCGCACGGCGCGCATGTGGCTGCCTGAGAATCCAACGAGGTTCCACCTCCAACCAACTGACGGATCCCGGCACGCTCGAACGTATGATTCTGCACGACCCG
>CAZSOG010000680.1:0-3996 GCA_964607555.1 uncultured Pirellulaceae bacterium
CGACGTGCCGGCGCTCCACGCGTCCAATTACGGTGCCGTGTTGCCTCAATCAACCCGGGACGTGGGGCTGTGGTGGTGTTCATCCGGCTGGAAAGTGAGCGCTCGGCGCCCGCTCCCGCAAAAGCGTGCGCCGGAGGTTCTCGTCCGTGCGGCCGCCAACGAAACCGAGGCCGTCCAGTTAGTCATCCGCCCCCGTGCGGACCTGCGACAGCTGGTGGTTCAGGCCCGCCCGCTCGCCGGTCCCGAGGGTACCAGCATCGGCGCGGAGCATGTTGAAGTGTTGCGCGTCCGCTACGTTCATGTAACGCGTCCCACGGACGGCACGGGCGCGCGCGGCTTGTGGCCAGATCCACTGCCGCCGCTGATGCAACCGCTCGATCTGCAGAGCGACCGAAACCAACCGTTGTGGCTGCGCGTGCATGTGCCCAAGGGCACGCCGCCCGGTACGTACCGTGGCCTGCTGACACTCAAGGGGCGCGACTATCATGCGGCCGTGCCGCTGCGCGTCGATGTCTATGGGTTCGAATTACCGGATCGGATGACATGCCAGACGGCGTTCGGACTCAATACGGGCACGATTTGGAAGTATCACGGCACGACCGACATCGCCCAGCGGCGTGAAGTGCTCGCAAAATATCTGAAGACGCTCGCCGATCACCATATATCACCCTACGACCCGGCTCCACTTGACCCGATCAAGATCACGTGGGAAAACGTACCTCCCTGGCAGGGCGGCAGCCGTGACACGACCGTGGCGCATGAGGGCAAAGTCTCCCTGCGGCTCGCGGACCCGTCGACAAGTGCCAACAAGTCGGCCGCATATGCGACGCACTTTCCGATCGGGCCTCAGGGGTTTCGCTTGAGTTTTTGGTATCGCACCGATGGCCCCACGCACGCGTTCACGATTTCGCTCGGGCACTTTGATCAGCATGATCAGTGGCAATCGGGAAAGAACAGCGACGTGACCGTCGCCGGGAGCAGACAATGGCAACGGTTCGAACACCGGTTCGATCGGTTTCCAGCCGGGGCGCGTAGCGTCCAGTTGCGGCTATGGGCGACCCTCTATCGCGATAGCGGAACGCCGACGGGAACGGTCTGGTTCGATCAAGTCCAATTGAGCGACCGCGCGACCGGCAAGCAGTTGCTCAAGGGTTGCGGATTCGAGGACGACCAACAACCGACACCGCGGCCGCGCATGGACTTTGCCGCCTGGGATAGTGCGATGCAGCGGGCGATCGATCATTATCATTTCAACACGTTTCGGCTTCCGGTCCTCGGACTGGGGGGCGGCACGTTCCACGACCGGTACGCGCCGCAACTCCAAGGCTACGCGGAGAGTTCACCACAATATCAGGCAGCGATGGCCGACTATCTCGGGCAGCTCCAGGACCATTTGCGCAGACGCGGATGGTTGGATGAGGTATTTGTCTATTGGTTCGACGAGCCAGACCCGAAAGACTACGAGTTCGTGATGAACGGGTTCGGAAAGCTGAAACGCTGGGCACCCGATTTACGCCGCATGCTGACCGAGCAAGTGGAGCCGGCGTTGGTCGGCGGGCCCAACTTATGGTGCCCCGTATCGCCCCGCTTTGATCTGGCAAAAGCGGAACAACGGCGCGAACAGGGTGATGACTTTTGGTGGTACGTCTGCACGGGACCCAAGGCGCCTTTCTGTACGTTGTTCATCGATCATCCGGCGACTGAATTGCGTGTTTGGTTGTGGCAGACATGGCAACGCAAGATCAGTGGGATTCTGGTCTGGTCCACGAACTATTGGACATCCTCGGCGGCGTATCCCGATCCAAAGCGGCCGCAGAACCCTTACCTCGACCCGATGGGATGGGTCAGTGGTTATAGCACGCCGGCCGGGACGCGACGCGGCTGGGGTAACGGGGATGGCCGTTTCATGTATCCGCCCGAGGCGGCCGCGGACGGACACCCGGCCGCGCCCGTCCTCGATGCGCCAGTCGATTCGATTCGCCTCGAGATGTTGCGTGATGGAATCGAGGACTACGAGTACTGTCAAATGTTGGGTGATTTGCTCAGGCAACTTGCCCCACAGCTGACCGATGCACGGATCGAGGCATACGCACTTTTGCTCAACGTACCGCCCGACATCACCGCGGATACAACCCATTTCACGAAAGATCCGGGCCCGATCGAGCGGCATCGGAACGCGATCGCGCGGGCCATCGAGAAACTCCAACAGATAGCTCGTGAAACGAAGGTGGGGAAAAGAAAATTAGAAATTAGAAATTAGAAATAAGGCAGCGGTTCACTACATCTGCTATCAAGGAACGCTAATCTTCACTGATCAACACTAATGATGCCGCCCTGGAAAGTCTGCAACACGCAACATCAACCCGGCAGGCCGTGGAAGAGTCGAAGGCATTTCAAGATGGGGGTTTTCCCGTATTAGCGAGAATTAGCGTCGATGAGTGTTCTTTTTCATCTGGTCCGTGAACGGTTACGCCGAATCTTCTTCGCGGATCCGTGGTCGTGCGGCGGCGTCCGAAGGGGGGGCAGGAATATCTTGTGGCAAGAATATGCAATCCCGCCGACATTGCCGCCAAACGGCCTCTTTTGAGGCCAGGTGCAGGGCCCGGAGCCCCCGTGCACAACGCCATGTACCGCAGTTATCCGAGAACGGCTACGCCGTTTGCTGGAAATTGTCGAGTCAAGGACCCCCACGGGCTTGTGTGCGTGGGTGAACGAGTCTCGTCAGCTAAAATCGATTCTGGGATACGTTCTTCACCGAAGGTCTTTGACGCGGAGGCGGTGGTGAGCCTACAATGGATGGATACGAGGTTCGAACGCGTGTTTCGACTTCCGTGATCCCGAGCCCTTTTCTGCTCACACGTCTCGTGGGCCACTGGGATCGACATTGCCCGGAGACTCCTTCTTGTACGACAGGAGGTGCTCGATGGAGGGTAGAAGTACGTTGCTCACCTTCGGCGCCTATCTCACGGCTGCCCTGCTGTTAGCGACCGTCTGCAGCATTGCCGTACTGCGGTACGGCCTGTCACGTCACATGATACCGCCTGAGCTAGTGACCGAAACGGCCGATGGTGACGCGCGACCGGCGTCGAAGAAACTGCGCGCGGCCGCGATCACATTACCCTCGACGGCCGGTACGGCCACTGCTGACGTTGACGCGCGGCAGATCCAGTTGCTGGAGAACCTGGTGGAGGAGAAGAACGCGACGTTGCGCCGGATGCAAGAACAGTTGGACAGCAAAACACGCGCGCTTGCCGATTTGCGCGCGCAATATGATGAAGCGACCGCCGCGGCGATCGACATGCTTGATCAATCCCCACCATCGGGTGACGCCGTCGAGTCCGCACCGACGGGCCCGGATCACGCGCCGACGAACACGCCGGATCCCGCCCAACTCGAGACGGAACTGGCGATCGCCGAGGCCGTGCAAAACAAACTCGTTGCGGACATGGAGACACTGCAGGGCGAACTTGATAAGGCGAAGGAAGAACTGAGCGACATGCAAATGCAGATGCTGACCGATGCCGCCAGTAATGAGGCGCAGGCGAACCAGTTGCGAACAACGTTTGTCACCTTGTTCGGATCGATCGGCGCGCCGGCCGTACAACCCTTGACCGACTTGCTGAACCATGCCAACCCCGAGGTGCGGCGCTGGGCGGCCGAAGCGCTGGGGCAGATCGGACCCGATGCCGGTGACGCCGTGGCCGCGCTCACGGAAACGCTCTCGGACGATAACGAGTCGGTGCGCAAGGCAGCGCGCGCCGCCCTGGAGTCAATCGGTCGCTAAGAGAAAAAGGTAACCGTTCAACCGTTCACGGGGTTTTGGACTGCGATTGTGTTAGACCCGAGTTGTTCCGTGGATTTTGCCTTCACGAGTCAACTTCGTGTGTCGAAAGGCCGCCACGGCAAATGGCTCGGCCGGGAAGGCGCGACGTTGCCCCCCTGACTTCTCGTGCGCGGAAGGCTACTAGAACCGTCGCCTTGCCGAGCGGCATCTTT
>CAZSOG010000681.1:0-3990 GCA_964607555.1 uncultured Pirellulaceae bacterium
CCCACAAGGGAGTACGCCCTCCTTCGGTCGCGCTCCCGTTGTTCGCTTGGAAACAGGCGCGCACCGTGCGCGCATCCGGCAACCTAAGAATCTAACCGCCTGGAGTATATCATACACATGCCTTCACCTGCTTGCTGCAACATGTTGGTACAGCGCCATTGAACGAGTTGCCGCAGCGCCGCCTAATCGGCAACATGACACGGTACGCGGATTAACCTATGTCGACGGCTCCACAACGAAGCTCGAGCAGTTGATCGGCGACTGGGACAAGCACCTGCAGCGACGGACTGATAACCAGACGCTGAGCCGGTACGGCATCGCCGGAACGGATCTTGGCTGCTCATTCGAACACAACGGCAAGCTAATCTTCTTGTTCGGTGACACGATCGGACCCGGTGGAGGCGATTGCGTAGCCACCAGCGACTGCACGGATCCGACTCAAGGACTCCATCTTGATTTCTACCGAAACGCGCAAGGAAAGTACTTGAAGGTACGTCCGCCCGGCGTCCAGATGGGCGGGTTCGAGGTGCCGGCTGGTGGCATAAGTTGCGGGGGAAAGATCTATTTATTTTGCACGACGGACCACGCGCCGGCTCACGTGATGGGACGAAGTGTCCTGGTGCGATTCGATGACCGGAAACGCCAGTTTGTCAAGGTCCGCGATATTTCCGTGATGCCGGGCAAGTTCATCAATATCGCCGCGCATGTGGCACCGAAGGATAGCGACAGTCTCCCGCAGGCGGACGGACAACAGATTCTCTGGTGGGGCTCGGGAGCGTATCGGCACAGTAATCCCTATTTGGCGTGTGTGCCGGTCGATCGTGTTGAGATACCAGGATCGGAACAGTACTTCTCCGGATATCGTCCGCACGGGACGCCCATCTGGAAACGAGACGAAGCGTCTGCCCAACCACTTTTCGAACACCCGGTGATTGGTGAATTGTCGGTCACGTGGTGCGCGTCGCTGCGCATATGGCTGCTGACGTACAACAGCCATAAACCGCGTGGTATCATGCTTCGCTGGGCCCATGCACCGTGGGGTCCGTGGAGCGAAGCGATCACGATCTTCCAGCCATGGCGTGATGGCTATGGGAAATTCATGCACGCGGCCTGGCCCGATCACGACGACCATCTAGCCGGCCCGATTGCAGTTCCCGGGGGCGATCCACAACGAATATGGGGCGGCGAATACGGGCCCTATGTGATCGAACGGTTCACGGAGGTTAAGAATACGACACTCACCATCCACTACGTCATGTCGACCTGGAACCCGTATACCGTCGTTCTGATGCGATCCCAACTGCGGATCGTGAAAGATGTACCGCCGACAGACCGGGAAACGGCCAAAGAACCGACACCGCCCCGATCAGCAGCTCGTCCCTAATGCGGGAGCCCCGCAACCCACAACGGAGCGCGCCCTTGTTCCGTAGCGCTCCCGTTGTTCGCTTGGAAACATGCGCGCATGTGGCAGCCTAACTATCCAAAAGCACTACTCAACGGTCATCAGCGATTTAAAGTGGTTCGGGTCGTGAGCGGCGCGAGCTCCTGGGCGTTCGGAACTGACTGGCCATCGCCGAGGCACAGCACTTGACCGCTCATTGTCGTCAGGTAGAGTCGCCCGTCTGCCGCGGCCATTCCGTCGAACACGGGCGGATCATCAAGTCGATAGTCCCGCAGGGTCTTTCCCTCCTTGGTGGAGACCATGCAGAGCCCGCCGCCATGTTGGCCCAGGAGGGACGGCGTCGAGCGGAGTGCGTCGTCAGGCAACCCGGCCACGACCAGAACGCCCTCGGCACACAGCATCGCGCGCACGAGGATCGGTACCTTCGCGGTCCATCGGAACTTTAACTTGAACTTGCGCGGACCGCGTTGCGGGTAATCGCGCGCGGCACGGGTGTAGTTTGGTGGCCCTTGGTCGGGCAAGTCCTTTCGATCGGTGGCGAACAGGGTGTACGCCTGGGCGCCGGCGCCGCGGGGCCGTGCGGAATCGCGTGCGAACCCGTAGATCGAAGCATCATCCAACGCGAGCAAACGGCCGGCGGGCGTTTCGCGGCCGGCGAACCGCCAGCCGATATAGCCCGAGTAAAAATGTTCCCCAAAGATCCAGTAGTTCCGGTGCCACCAGTTATCGGCGAGAAACCCCGCCGGGCTGTACAAGTGCCGGTTCGCTTTCCGCGCTCGCAGGCTGCCCGGGTCGAAGCCGAGACGCCGCATGTAAACCAACGCGCCATCGCTCGACAGAATATCCGGCAGCGCGCCGGGCATCTCGAACATCAGCGGCTCTTCAGGTTGCGCGCCGGTCTTCGGATCGCGGCTATAGAGCCGGTGTTCGGCGACCTTCCTGCCGGTTCTGAGATCGACTCGCGAGAGATAGATACCGGAGTCAAGGTACGAGGATCGGCCCGCGGCGCAGTAGACCGCGCCGTCACGCACCAACACGCTGCCATGCACGGGCCACACGGATTCCAGCTGACCGAACGCCACCAGACGCTGGTCCACCGGCGCCGCGCGACGCCGCCACACCAGCCGTCCGTCATCGGCACGGAGACAATAGACCCAGCCATCCGCGGATCCGAACACGGCGAATCCTTCTGCAACGGTTGGTGGCGAGTCGATCCGGCCCCCGGCAGTGTATTGCCACAACGGGGTTCCCCGTACGGGGTCCAGAGCGTGGACCGTGTGCGTGTCGACGGACGCAACCAAGAGCCGGCCATCGGCGATCACGGGACTGCTGAGTCGGCCGCCGAGGTCCTGCCGCCAAATCCGCATCAGGCGTTTGGGCACAATCGCGTGTGTGCCACCGGTGCGTGCCGGGTCGTGACGGTAGGTTGGCCAGTCGTCAGATGCAGCACGCGGCGCCTTGCCGGCGTCTCCGGCTCCGCCCCGGATTTCCGACTCGGCATGCGTGTACGCCGGCCCCCGTTGGAGCCTGCCGTCCTCGGCAATCGCAGCGGGGACCTGCCGCGTCGGGGACGCCGGCGCGAGGGCATTGAAGCCGGTCAGTTTCGCCTCGATGAAGCAGGCACAGGAATGCGGCGGCGTATACAGCAATCCGTTCGCGGGAATGACACCGAATCGGCAGACACCGCGGGTCCAGTGGTGCCGGAACGACGCGCCCGTCTGAAAATCAATGAACTCGACGCCAGTGCGGCCGCTTAGCAGGTAGCGACTGGTTGCCCGGTCCCGGTAGCAGCGGTGGTGCGGCATGGTGGTTTGGAAAGCCATGTCGGTCTTGATGCGCTGTTTGATCTTCCCCGTATGTATGTCGCGCGCCACGGTGTAATCCGGGCCCTGGCGCGGCCGGCTCTGTCCAACCCAGACCAGGCCGTTGTTCACGAACACATCGACCGGCGTGTAGTATGACTCGGCGCATTTGCAACTCCACAACGGTTTGCCGGTGTCGGCCGAGTAGGCCGTAAGGTCACCGGCGGCACCGGCCGTGGCCAGCCATTGCGGGAGCCGCTTGCCGGTCGCCTCGTCGATGTTCGCTGTCGGCTGGCGCCGTCGGTCGGCGCACAACACAACGTCGCCGCTCGCAACCAAAGTCGGCGCTCGCCAGACCAGGCGTTTGCGCGGTCCGGCATATTCGGCCCGCCAAATCTCTCGTCCCGTTTCCGCGCCCAGGCAGACCACGGCTTCGCCGTTCGTATAGAACACGCGTCCCGAGGCAACAGCGAGCGTTCCGGACAGAGCTCGGGCGCCAAGCTTCTTCCACACGATCCGTCCGGTGGCGGCATCCAGAACGGAGACGGCAGATCCCGGCGGCACGACCGGGTCCAAGTTGACTCCGCGCCGAGCGACGGGTCCCGCGGCGACCAGGAACAGGCGTCCGTCGTGGTACAGGATCTCACCGGTACCCTCCGTTCCCGTGTAGGTCATCACGGTCTGGCCCGTGGCCGCGTCGAGCGCGGTCACGGGCGCGCGCGCGCCCAGCGTTACGTAGACGCGGTCGCCGGACGCCACCAACCGGCGCGAGATCTCGGGCGGATT
>CAZSOG010000682.1:0-3983 GCA_964607555.1 uncultured Pirellulaceae bacterium
GCACGGAAGCGACCGAAGGTCTCCACGACGCCGGCATGCGTCAGTTGGTTGGAGGCAACGCCTCGTTAGAGACCTTATGGGCCGGAATTTGATGATCTTGAGTCAAGTTTTTGTGTCGGGTCAAGTCGGTGACGTTCTTAGATTCTTAGGCTGCCACATGCGCGCACGGTGCGCGCTTGTTTTTCCCAAGACCTTACGCCATGAACCCTACAGCCTACGGCCTCCAGTCTACAGCCTTGCGGGCGCCGCCCACGTTATGATGAGCGCACGAGGCACGCGTGCGCTGGAACTGCGGCAGAGCGTCTCGGCCAACGATCCACGGGTCGGCGAGCGGCATTTTGGCGTTCTTGTTTTCGGCAATCGACCACTCCCAGGCCCATGCCTGAAAGAAGACGGTCGCGGGATAACGCTGCTTGATCGCAATGCTCAGCCTGGCGTAATCGTACGCCCCGCACAGGTCGCGTTTCGGACCAAACTCCGTCAGTCCGAACGGTTTCCTCAGCGCGACTCATTCCCGGTAGCCCCGCAAGTTGATGGCGTCGGCGTAACAGTCCAGGCCAACAATATCGCAATACGAATCCCCCGGGTAATAGAGATCGGGCGGTGCGTTGCCCGTTGACGACGCTCCATAAACCCAAAGGAGGTTATGCAGATGTTTGTCCTTCGTGAAATAGTCAAACATCTGTTTCCACGCGGCGACGAAGTCTTCGCGGTCTTTTCGGCCTCACCAAAACCAGCCGCCGTTCATCTCGTGCAAGGGACGCCACAGAACCACAATACGCGCATCGCGTAGTTCCGCGCGTGCCGTGGCCACACGATCCAGTTGGCGCATCCAGACCGCATGCACGTCGCTGGCGGACGACACCAGATCGATCAGTGTGCCCGCTTTCCGATCCCACGCGGTTCCGCCCGTCCAGGGATTGGCCGCATGCCACGTAACCGTGACCAGTCCGCCGCTTTGCCAGTGGTTGATCAGCACTCGGTTGGCCGCCGCCGTATCGGGAACGGTCGTGTCGTTTCGTCCGCGACCGTAGTCCGTACCGGCCATCGCGATCCAATGTCCCGTCGTCCGATGCAACTGGACGACGTGTTTCTGATACTCCGTTTCCACCTCTTTCCCGCGACCACAATGTTGACCAGAAACCACTCGGCGGTTATTCCGTTTCGGCAGCGCATTGAAATAATCGAGCACACGCGACGCCTCCGCCGAAGCGTGGACATTAGCCGCGCGCACATGACTTGGCTTTGATTCCGGGCAGGCACAAAAGACAACAAACAACGTAAACAGTTTCATCAAGCCGTTCCCTTTTCCGATGGTTTCCAAGAACATCGTACGAACTCATGCGCGACGATCCGCTACATTTGCCCGCGCTGCAAGCAGGTCCTATTCGTCGAAACAGTGTACGCGGTCGCCGAGGCAGCCTGCTGGCCGTCCCTTTTACCTGCGTACTCCACCACTGGGACGAATGCTTGACATGCCTCCTTGATTAAAATAGTTTAATTGCTTGAGCGATAAATGTCTCCGAGCATAGCTGCTCCGCGATCGGGTTCATTAGCGGTTTTGAGTCGTTCAGGTCGCGAGCGGTAATCAACAAGGAACGCACGATGCGCCACCTGATTCTGTTTGTTTTGTTGATCGTGCTGCCGCTGCCGCTGTTCGGTGCCGGCAGCGGCAGCGTGAAAGCGCCCAACATCCTGCTGATCATGACGGACGACCAGGGCTATGGAGACCTGGGCTTTGACGGCAACGACAAGATCGACACGCCGGTCCTTGATCGCCTGGCGGTCCAATCCGTGCGTTTCGATCGTTTCTTTGTCTGTCCCTACTGTACACCGACGCGTGCCGCATTATTGACGGGACGTTATCCTCTGCGCACCGGCGCGGTGACGGTGACGCGCGGCTTGGAGACCGTGCGGAGCGCCGAGGTCACGATCGCCGAGGTACTGCGCGACGCCGGCTATGCGACCGGCTGTTTCGGCAAGTGGCACATCGGCGAACACTACCCAAGCCACCCCAACGGCCAAGGGTTCGAGGAGTTCTTTGGTTTCCCCCAGGGGAACTGGGACAATTATTTCGATCCCAAGCTGGAACATAATGGACGCATGGTCCAGACCCACGGTTACATCAGTGACGTGCTGACCGACCATGTTTTACAGTTCATGGAAACGCACCGCGACCAGCCGTTTTTCTGCTACGTGCCCTACAACGCGCCGCACACACCGCACCAGATCGCGGATCGGTACTTTGACAAATACGCCGCGCGCGGGTTTGGCTTGCGCGAGGCAGCCATCTATGGCATGGTCGAAAACCTCGACGAGAACATCGGGCGTGTGCTGAAGAAGTTGGACATGCTGGGTCTGGCCGATCGGACGATCGTGTTCTTCCTGTCGGACAACGGCCCGGAGGGCCCGGAAGGGAGTCGGTACAATGCCGGCATGCGTGGCATGAAGGGGACGGTCCACGAAGGTGGCATGCGCGTCCCGCTGTTCGTTCGGTGGCCGGGGCATTTCGAACCGAACCGTGTCGTTAAGCCAATCGCGGCACATGTCGACCTGCTGCCGACCATCGCCGAACTGTGCGGTGTCGCCCACCCCAAGACACTCCCGTTGGACGGCAAGAGCCTGGTACCGCTGCTGACCGGCAAGATTCAAACCTGGCCTGATCGAATGATCTTCGCGCGGACTTCCGGTTGGCGCAGCGTGCTCAGCTTCAACGAGCCCCTTGTCCGGGACCTGCACACGCTTGGCAGAACCGTGCGCACGCAACGCTGGCGTGCGGTCAACGACGGTGACGAATGGCAACTGTATGACATGCGCGCGGATCCGTCCGAGCGCCATGATGTCGCGTCCGAGCACCCCAAGCTCGTGACACGACTGGCCACGGCGTACGATCGGTGGTTGGCCGATGTCACGAAGACACCGTTGACGCGTCCGCCGATCCCCGTGGGATACACCGAGCGTCCGACGGTCGAGTTGCCGGCGCCGGAAGCGTATTTCACCGGCGGCATCCACTGGTACAACCAATTCGGCTTCGCCCACGACTGGCTGACCGGTTGGAGCAACATCGAGGACACGATCTGGTGGGACATCGACGTCGTTCGCTCCGGCGCGTACGAAGTGGCCGTCAAATACACTTGTCCACCCTCGGCGGTGGGGACGAGCCTTCGAGTGGAAACGGACGGCGCGCGGATCGCAGGCACATTGGATCGTGCTTATGATCCCGAACCGCGAATGCGTCCCACGCGTGATCCGAAGAAACGTTATACTCAGGTATTCGCCATCCAGCGGCTGGGCCGCATCCACTTGGACAAGGGTCGGCGGAGGATCACGATTCGCGCCTTGAATAAACCGGGCGATACGGTCTGCGATCTCAAGTCCGTTGTGCTACGCTTAAACCCATAAAATGCAGTTTTTCTCAGACTCGCGAATAGCAGCCGAAAGGAAGATCTCGACATGAGCAGATCCACCAACCGACGCGGGAGTTTTCGACGACAGAGCAACCGCCGCGTTTCGCGCCGTGCGTTCCTTGGCTCGATGGCGGCCACGGCGACCATTGCCATTGTTCCTCGACATGTGCTCGGTGGCGAGGGGCACGTCGCACCGAGTGAGAAAACCACGTTGGCGGGCATCGGCACGGGCGGGCAGGGGAGCCAGGACATACTCAGGATGCAACGCTTTGCGGAGGTCCAGGTCGTGGCCGCCTGTGACGTGAACCGCGAGGGTGGCGGCTACTTGTCGTGGAACTGGGGGCAAGGCAAGGACCTTCGTCTGGCGGGCCGGGACCCGGTGCGGCGTCAGTTGGACGCGTATTACGCTCAACAGAACGGTGTTGGGAAATACCGGAGTGTCAAGGCGTACGCAGACTATCGTGAGCTCCTGGACAAAGAAGATCTGGATGCGGTGATTATCGCCACTCCCGATCACGCGCACGCGGTGGTGACGATGGCGGCGTTGAAAAAGGGGAAGCACGTCTATTGCGAAAA
>CAZSOG010000683.1:0-3981 GCA_964607555.1 uncultured Pirellulaceae bacterium
TCCAAAGCCCACGGTCTGCGAAGTCCGCCGAAGGTGGACGAAGCACGACCTGGGTGCGCGTCCCGCCCCATACCTTACGCCGAAGGCGTTACACAAAGAGAATGGCAATCCGCTACACCACACATTGGCCCGACGCGCAACAAAACGGGCTGCAGCGACTGCGAGTTTTTATACAAGCCACCCCTGGCCGGACCTATCGAGGCCGGCGACGACACGTTGTTTTTTTTCAGAAGACCAGCACATGAACGATGCGAAACAGCCCGCGACCGATGCCCCAACGGTGGACGTGCAGGCGCGGTTTGGAGAATTCGGCGGCCGGTTTGTTCCGGAGACGCTCACGCAGGCACTCGATCAACTCGCCGACGAGTACGCCGCGGCGATGCAAGACGCGACGTTTCTCGCGCAGCTTGACGAGTTATTACGGGACTACGTTGGCCGCCCATCACCGTTGTACCATGCACAACGGCTCAGCGCGCACGTCGGCGGCGCGCAGATATGGCTCAAACGCGAAGACCTGAACCACACCGGGGCCCACAAGATCAACAATACGCTTGGACAGGCTCTCCTGACGATGCGGATGGGCAAACACCGCGTGATCGCCGAGACGGGTGCCGGCCAGCACGGCGTGGCGACGGCGACGGCGTGCGCCCACTTCGGTCTCGAGTGCATCGTTTACATGGGTTCCGAGGACATCCGGCGTCAGGCGCCGAACGTGGCCAACATGCGCATGCTGGGCGCCGAAGTGCGTCCGGTAACGAGCGGTTCGTGCACGCTGCGCGACGCCATCAACGAAGCCATGCGCGACTGGATGGCCAGCGTAACCACAACGCATTACATTCTCGGCTCGGCCGTCGGGCCGCACCCTTTTCCACGCATCGTGCGTGATTTCCAAGCGGTGATTGGGCGGGAGACCCTGGACCAATGCAACGCGCGTCTACACCGCATGCCCGACCTCGTGATCGCATGCGTCGGCGGCGGTAGCAACGCGGCGGGCATGTTCCATCCCTTCACGCAACAGACGGACGTGCCGCTGCTGGGTGTCGAAGCGGGCGGACGTGGCACCGAATCCGGCGCGCATGCGGCCCCGCTCAGCTTCGGGAGCCCCGGGGTCCTGCACGGGAGCTTCAGCTATGTGATGCAGGACGACGATGGGCAGACGTGCCCGGTTCATTCGATTTCGGCTGGCTTGGATTATCCGGGTGTCGGTCCCGAACACAGCCATTGGAAAGAAACCGGACGCGTGCAATACACGTACTGTGGTGATCAGGAAGCGCTCGAGGCCTTCCACCTGCTGGCGCGATTCGAAGGGATCTTGCCCGCGTTGGAGTCGGCGCACGCGGTTGCCAAGGCGGTTCAGGAAGCGGCCAAACGTCCCAAGGACCAGACGCTCATTGTCTGTCTGTCCGGTCGCGGCGACAAGGACGCGGCCGAAGTGGCACGCCTGCAAAAATGACGCGGCCAACGCACCACCCCATTGATTCGGAATATACCAATGTCCGCCATTGATACGCTCTTCGAGAAACTGAAAACAGAACACCGTAAGGCATTCATGCCGTTTCTGACGGCGGGTGATCCGGACTTGGAGTTCACCTGCCAAGTCATCCGCGAGTTTGCCCGGCGCGGCTGCGCGATGTGTGAATTGGGCGTGCCCTATAGCGATCCGATCGCCGATGGGCCGGTGATCCAAGCGTCCTACGCGCGCGCCTTGGAACAGGGAATCCGGCTCGAGGATATTTTCCGTGCGATCGCCCCGGTCGCTGTCGATCCGAAGATGCCAATTGTCAACATGGTCAGCTACGCGATCATTTATCGATGGGGACTCGAGCGGTACGTCGAACAAGCGCGGCAGGCCGGCCTCGCCGGTGCCATCGTACCCGACTTGCCCTGGGAGGAAGCCGCACGCCTCGCGGACATTTGCCGGCAGGCAGATTTCAGTCTCGTCCAGCTGATCACGCCAACGACTCCACTGGATCGAGCCCTTCGCATCGCGGACATCGCGACCGGATTCGTGTATTACGTTTCGGTGACCGGCATCACCGGTGAGCGGACCGAACTGCCGGCCGATATCTTGGAAAACGTCACGCGTCTTCGGGAGCGTATCCGTTTGCCCATCTGCATCGGGTTCGGAATCAGCAAACCGGCACACGTGCGCATGCTCGCTCCCGTGGCGGACGGATTGATCGTTGGGTCGGCCATCGTCCGGCGCATGGCGCAAGCAGCTGAACGTCCCCGCGACGACGTGCTTGCCGAACTGGGCACCTACGTGGACCAGTTACTAGCGGCACTCCACCCCGCCCAATCGGTGTAATGCGTGGCCAAGAAACTTGACGACTCGCGGGAACTCGAAGTAGAGTTGAATAAGAGGCTATCACATGCACGGCCGCAGAGGTCATATATCGACTGCGACGGCGGACGCGAACGTGCGTCGCGCTGCCATGGAGCCCGCGGGTTGTGGCGCCGTGGAAATGGCGGCGTCTTCCCGCCGGATTCGACCCACGGGAGTTGCGCCATGGGGATCCAAGAACCGATCACATTACTGCGTCGTTTCTTTTCCGGACTCGCGGAGCATACATTCCAGGTACGGCTGGGGGTGGTCGACCCGCCCATGATCGAATACGTCGGCACCCTGCTCCTGCGGTTCATTCGCGCGGATCAGCCACGATTGTCGAGTCCTCCGATTGGCCGGCCACGCCCCGATCTGGACCGCATGGTCATGGAAGCGGAGACGCGGGGCGGCGTGGCGCGGCGCGAGTTGCATCGCCAGATCGGCGATTTCGCACTCTATTGGACGGGGCTTTTTCCCGAGTCGCTACGGCGCCGGCGCGCGCCATCGGATCTGGATTGGTACCACAGTTACTGCATACTGGGCAAACGCGCTTATCTGCTCGCAAGCGAAATCGAGGCCCCGGACGGCGCGGCACCGGGCGAGCTATTGGAGCGGCTGGGACGGCACTTTGAAATGTGTGCGTATGGGCTGCGCGAAATCCGGCGCGAGTGGGAAACGCCTGGACCGGACAGCGGGCCGAGCGCGTTCTTGATCAGCTGACCAGCCCTTTGGTCACGAGCATGAAGACATCCTCGAGCGTCGGCTCTTTTTCGCCGAAACTTCGAACCCCCACGCCGTGCTCGATCAACTCGCGCAGAAGTGCCGCGACACCTGCGTCATCCGTTTCCAGCTCGATGGTCGCGCCGCTCCCATCAACATCGATCTGCCGCAGCGCCGCCGAGCTCCGCAGGATCGACAACCCGGTCTCCATCTTGTCGATGAACCGCACCTCGACGATCCGGTTGCGCCGAATGCGTCGATAAACCTCGTCGATGGGCCCCGCCATGAGCAACTGGCCCCGTTCAATGATCCCGATCGAAGTGCAGCAATCGGCCAACTCCGTGAGAATATGACTGGAGATCAGAATCGTCTTGCCCATCCGGCGCAGTTCCTTGAGCAGCGCTTTGACCTCGACGCGGGCACGGGGATCAAGGCCACTGGCCGGCTCATCGAGAATCAGCACGGGAGGATCGTGCAGCAGCGTTTTTGCCAGGCAGAGCCGCTGTTTCATGCCACGTGAAAGGCCGTTCACGAAGTCATCGCGTTTATGATCGAGGTCGAGCAATTCGAGCACATCGCGAATCACTTTCTTGCGTCGCGTGCGGGAGATCCGGTGTGCGACCGCGAAAAAATCGAGAAACTCCCATACCTTCATGCCGTCATAAACGCCGAAATTATCGGGCATGTAGCCGACGCTTTGGCGGACCGCCATCGGATCTTCGCCGACCCGATGTCCATTGACAATGGCATCGCCGCGCGTCGCTTTCAGCAGCGTGGCAAGGAACCGAATCGTGGTGCTTTTACCGGCGCCATTCGGGCCGATGAACCCGAACATCTCGCCGGCCTCGATCTTCAAGTTCAAACACTGCACCGCGGTGAAATCGCCGTAGTCCTTACCGAATTCAACAAGTTCGATCATGCCGAAATTCATCTCG
>CAZSOG010000684.1:0-3972 GCA_964607555.1 uncultured Pirellulaceae bacterium
GGACCGCGTCAATTCGCTATCCAGTCGGACGACCCTAACCGCCCTAAGAATATTTTCGTACGAGGTGCACTGAGAGATATTGATTGCATGGCTCCAAATACAGACGATTCAGCAAATCAACCTGGTCCATCCCGACCGCCACGCGACCTGTCGTGCGTCGCGGTGGTGATTCCCGCGTACAACGAGCAGGATTCACTGCCGTTGGTCTTGCGTGACTTACCGGCCGTCGGTCAGGTCATTGTGGCGAACAACGCGTCGACCGATCAAACACGCGCGGTGGCTGAAGCGGCGGGTGCGACGGTCGTGGACGAACCACGCCGCGGCTACGGATCGGCCTGTCTGCGCGCCCTGACGGCCATACGTAATGCCATTGACGAGGGTAAGCAAGACCCTCATGTGGTTGTGTTCCTGGACGGCGATTACAGCGACTACCCCGAGCGGTTGCCGGAGCTCGTTCAGCCGATTCTGGACGATGTGGCGGACTTTGTGCTGGGGTCGCGGATCACCGGCGTGCGGCAGTCCAAAGCGATGCCGCCCCAGAGCGTCTTTGGCAATCACTTGGCGTGCTTCCTGATGCGGCTCTTCTTTGGGGCGCGGTACACGGATCTCGGGCCGTTTCGCGCGATCCGCTACACGTCGCTTTGTGCGCTGAACATGCAGGATCGCAATTTCGGCTGGACGGTCGAGATGCAGATCAAAGCGGCCCGTCACGGGTTAAGGACGCGCGAGATCCCGGTGCCGTACCGTTGCCGGATCGGGACCAGCAAGATCAGTGGCACGCTGTCGGGATCGTTTAAGGCCGGCTACAAGATTCTGTATACGATCGCGCGCTACGGGTTATGGCGTGGCGGGAAGGACGCGGCGCCCAGCGACTCGGAGCATTCTGGATGAATCATGACACAACCGAGCGCGACCGGACGCGGCCTTGGCACGATCCGGTCGTTTGGCTGGTGACCGCGGGCCTGGTCACATGGAGTCTGTACCTGGCGATCACCGTGCTCAGCTGGCGGTTTCAACCGGGGGTCGCACCGAAAAGCTATCCGATCCTGACGACGTTGGGACTGTTCGCGGGCGCCTTTGCGGCGTACGTGGTTGGAATCTGGTCCGCGCTCAGAATCCGCGTGCATCGGCGTCTCGTGCTCATGATCGTGATCACAAGCGTCCTGTTTCGCTTGCCGATGCTTGTCTCCTGGCCCATTCTGGAGATCGATATTTACCGGTACCTGTGGGATGGGGCCGTCGTGACGTGCGGCGTCAGCCCATATCGATACAGTCCCGCGCAGGTATTGGACGCCGAACCGCGCGAGGAACTTCCGACCGACTTGCGCGTGCTGGTCAACCTACGGGATTCGGATCCGGCCTTGGCGGTGATTCTGGGCCGCATTCATTTCGGCGAGCTACCGACGATTTATCCGCCCGTTAGCCAAGCGGTTTTTGCGTGGTCGTCATGGGCGACACCATCCGGCAGTACCGTGTTTCAGCGCATGGTTCTGATGAAGGTCTGGTTGGTGCTCTTCGATGTTGGCACGTTGCTGATCGTTCTTGGGTTACTGCGTTTGGCAGGTCGGCATCCAGGCTGGGCTTTGGCTTATGGATGGTGCCCATTGGTGATCAAGGAGATCGCCAACACAGGTCACCTGGACGCGATCGCAGTTTTTCTAACGACGTTGGCGCTGTTCTTCGCAGTGCAGGCGGTTCAGTCGCGTTATCGCCATCCGATCGCGCGGACCGTATTGGCGGTGCTCTTCCTGGCGTTGGGGTTCGGTGCCAAACTATACCCGATCGTGCTGGTTCCGCTGCTGTTTCTGGTACTACTTCGGCACCGCGGCTGGCGGTGGGCGACCTGCGCGGCGGTGCCCGGCGTCTTGCTGGCCGCGATACTCATCTGGCCGATGCTCCCCGATTCGGCGCACGGAATAGAGCGCGGGCAAACCGCGCGCCGAGCCGGCGACGTGCCGCCGATCCCGACCGATGCGGACAGCGCTGCGGCGGCGCGACCGGTTGCCCAGGATCCAAGCGGCGGCCTTAAGGCGTTTCTCAGGCACTGGGAGATTAACGACTTCTTGTTCATGATCGTGGTCGAGAATCTGAAACCGAGCAATGGGCGGGCGCACGCCCCGGCGTGGTTTGTCATCATGCCGCGCGCCTGGCAAACGCGACTCGTGCGCCGTCCGGCGGATCGATTTGGTATTTCACCGCCGGCGTTGGCATTCTTGTTCGCGCGGGGAATTACGTTAGCGGTTGTCGTGATACTGACGCTGATCCTCGCGTGGCGTGCCGCCGCGAACCCGGACGTCGAAGCGACACTTCGAGCCGCGCTGTTGACACTGGCGTGGTTTTGGCTGCTCGCGCCGACACAGAATCCATGGTATTGGACCTGGGTCATGCCCCTGGTGATGTTCGGCCGCTGCCGCGCATGGCTGGCCGTCAGCGGCATTGTCTTGATCTACTATCTGCGGTTCTGGCTGGCCAACCATTATTCCTCGATTTCGTTTTGCGATGCAGCGTACTCCGGCAAGGAGTTTTTTGATTATGTCGTGGTATGGCTGGAGTTCGCTCCATGGTTCACCTGGTTGGCCGTCGAGTGCACTTGGCGGACCTGGATGGCGCGGCGCGCTGTCTGATCGCGTGTCGATTGCCATGCGGTACCGTGACTGTGCACGGACTTCCTGCGCCAGGTCTTTGCGTTTCCGTGAGGCCCTCCGCCAGTTCGAATGTCGACTGCAATGCAAAACGGCGGCAACGGTTGGCCGACAGCTTTGGGCGACCTCCATTGTGGAACGTCATCGTCCACGGTCCGCGTCATGTGGCTCCTGGTTTACGCGGGCGTTGTCAACTGATACAGTCGTGACAGTGGGCGGAAGCACGCGTTTACATGTTCTTCAATGAGGACCGGCAATGCAAAACTCCATTCGAAGCTTGTCTGTTATCGCACTGATCGTGTGCGGGTATGCCGTTACGCCCGCGGTGTCGGCCGCGCGGCCGAACGTATTGTTCATAGCAATCGATGACTTGAACGATTGGGTTGGGTGCCTCAATGGCCATCCGCAGATCCAGACACCGAACATCGATCGGTTGGCGCGGCGCGGAACGTTGTTCACCAACGCGCACTGCCAGGCCCCTTTGTGTAACGCGTCGCGCACCAGCCTGCTCACCGGATTACGTCCTTCAACGACGGGTGTCTACGGACTGGCGCCCTGGTTCCGCGCCACGGGAAAGTACCGCGACTATGCCGCATTGCCACAGTACTTCAAGGCGCACGGCTACCGAACCTATTGCACGGGCAAAATCTGGCACAATGCCTATCCGCCCCGCGCCGAGAAACCGAACGAGTTCGATGTTTGGGGGCCGCCGCCCCAGGTTGGTGCCAAGCCGCCGCATAAGCTGATTCCACCAACGCCGTGTGGAAATCATCCGCTGATGGACTGGGGTACCTTTCCACACAAAGAGGAAGACAAGGGCGATTGGAAAGTCGCGACGTGGGCGGTCCAACAGCTCGAGTCGCACCCGAACGAGCCGTTCTTCATGGCGGTCGGGTTCTTTCTGCCCCACGTACCCTGTTATGCGACCCAGCGATGGTTCGACCTTTATCCGCGGGACCAGCTGGTCATGCCGTTGATCAAGCCGGATGACCGGGCGGACACGCCCGAGTTTTCATGGTACATGCATTGGAAGCTCCCGGAACCGCGGCTCTCGTGGCTCAAGGAAAACCACGAGTGGAAGCATCTTGTTCAGTCGTATCTGGCGTGCACCAGTTTCGTGGACGAGCAAGTAGGACGCCTGATTCGGGCGTTGGACTCAGCCGGTTTTGCCAAAAACACGCTGATCGTGCTGTGGTCGGATCATGGATGGCACCTGGGCGAAAAGGGCATTTCAGGGAAGAACTCGCTGTGGGAACGATCCAGTCACGTGCCGCTGATTTTCGCCGGGCCCGGTGTTGCCACGCAGCTCCCATGCGATGAGCCGGCGGAG
>CAZSOG010000685.1:0-3970 GCA_964607555.1 uncultured Pirellulaceae bacterium
CTTTCAACATATCCGCAAACAGAGCCAGGCGGACACAGATGATCTTGCCGTCGCGCGCCAACCCCGCCACGGCCCGATCCAGAAACAGATTCTGATCTTTCGACAATGCCGACGTCGCGTCGGGCAACCGGCCGTAGGCGCGGCCAAAGTCCGCCAACACCTTGCGGGCGTGCAGCGGGTCGAACAAGTCGACCAAAGCACTGTTCTCTGCTTCAACTAAGCGAACTTCCAGGTCTTGCATGAAGCGACTGGCCGCGAGCCAGAAATCATCCCGCACCAACACAACGCATTGCACGCGCCCACCGTCGCAGTGCCGCAACGCCTGGACAAGCTGTGTATCTGGCTCGCCACGCCGCGCGTGCAGCCACTGTTCGAACTGGTCCAACACAATCAAAATCTTCTGGTCCTGGGGCGTCCATTGTCCTTCACGCGCGCCGGCCAGAAGTTCGGGAAGCACCACGTCATCGGGTACACCGCCGACGTGCCGGCGCAGGCCCTTGAGCAAACGAATCTCTGTATCTTCAGCCGTGGCTTCGACGTAAATCGATGTGACACGCGAATCCAGTCTTGGCAACAGACCGGCCTTGACCAACGATGACTTGCCGCAGCCGCTCGGGCCGTAAATCAACCCGACCCGAAACGTGCGGTCGGGATCGGTCTGCTCGATCCGAGTTTTCCAGAAGCGAATGCTCTCGGGCAAACCGTGGCGATCGCGGGCGCCGGGCAGTAACTCCAGGAAGAAATCTGCATCGTGGGCATCGAACGATCGCAGGCCTTTGGGGACGATACGAGGCGGCGGAGGCTCCTTGTCCGGCGTTGTGTCCTTGGGCACGGTTGCCGAATCCGTCCGTCCGGTACTGTCGGGCGTAACCACGTGCTTGACCTTGTCAGCCTGCGTGGCCAACGTTGGCCCCAAGTTAGCGGTTGGCACCGGCTGCTGCAGCCATGCCTGGAGCTCTCCCAGAAGTTCCGCGGCGCTTGTGTACCGATCGGTCTGCCGCTTGGATAAACACTTGAGGCAGATCCGCTCCAGCTCGGCCGGCGTTTCGGGCTTGATCATGCGGGGCGGTCTCGGGTCGCGACGCTTGATCTCCGCAAAGACCTCCAAGTGCGTGGCGCCGCCGAAGGGACGTCGTCCGGTCAGCAACTCGTACAGTATGACACCTATGCTCCACAAGTCACTGCGACCATCCAGCAGGTGCGTCAGCCCGCGCACCTGCTCCGGAGACATGTATGTGGGAGTTCCCGACGTATCGCCCTTGCGCAGCCGTTGCAGGCTTTCGTTCAGTGCCAGCCCAAAGTCCGCGACGTGCGCGTGTCCGGCGCGGTCGATCAGGATATTGCCCGGTTTCAGATCACGGTGGACCAGGTCTTGCTGGTGGGCGAAACCGATGGCGTCGGTCACTTCGATCATCAGCTGAACAATCCGGTCGACAGGCAGTTTGTTCGCTTTGGCCCAGTGCCGGAGATCTTGCCCGTCGACGTACTCCTGGACAATGTAGACGTCGTCGCTGTCTTGCTGGACATCATAGACAGCGACCAGCGCCGGGTGCTTTAGCCGAGCGGCCGATCGCGCCTCGTGCAGCATGGCTTCGATTCTCTTTTCCGACGAGAGCCATTTGCGCCGCGGAACTTTCAACGCCACCTGGCGCTGCAACTGGGGATCATTCGCGAGGTAGACACGTCCGAATCCGCCCTTACCCAACAGCTTCCGAATCTGGTAGCGGCCGACGTGCGACGGTATTTCATCGGCTTTGGCGGAAGCACCAGCCGCTCGTTCTTCGCCGCCCGTAGCCATCTTGGCGTCCTTCGATACGTTCACGGTGTTCGGGATCCCGTCCGGCTCGACTTGGCGGTTTGCAATCAATGCCCAACCGGCCTCGACCGCAGCCTGGTCGTCGGGGAACCGTCGATGATACGCATCCACGTTGACATCCTCGCCAGCCGCCTGACGCAAATCGATCTCCGAGGCGATCAGCTCGGTCAACAGCACCGTGCGCAGTGACGCGTCCCAACGATCAAGATAGTCTTCAATCCGCGGATTCGCGGCCCCGCGCCACTGGTCCTCGAAAGCACTGCGGACTCGGTTGATTTCCGCTTGCCGCGGGACGGGAAAGTTGGGCTTTTGGGCTGGCTCGGACTGGCGATTCCGATCATTCACGTGTCCAACTCCTGTTGCCAAATTTGGCGAATCAAACGTAATTGTCGTTCGACGGCGCGCAAGTTGGTGCCGAGTTTCTTCGCGACTTGCTGGTTGGTAAAACCCTCCAGCCTGGCCAGCGCTACCTGGCGAAGAGAGATCGCGTGAAGACATGCAAAACATTGTACACCCACTTATGGGGGCATGAAAAGCGCCCCGCTGGCTGAGCACCGTCGGGGCGAGTTTCAGGTTTTCAGAGAGTTTTCCGCCGCAGCCGGCGGCGTGGCTCACGGACCTGGTTGGCACCCTATTTGAGGCTTGATGCCAACAGCCGCAACTCGTACCGCGCCGCCCCGGGTTCGGTGAACTCCAAGTACCGGCGGGCATTGTCCAGTCGAGTGCAGGCCAAGCCGAATTCGTCGGTCGACAGCGGCAGCGATTCCAGCAGGCCGCGAGTTGCTTGAAACGTGTGCACCGTTCGATCATCCAGGTTTCGACTTTGCATTAGACATCTCAGCGTTTGCTGGACGGACTGGTGAACTTGCTGGATCGTTGGCGCGGTCTGTGTCGTGGTTTGGTAACGCATGGCGGACCTCACAAAGAAATGGATGCGGAAAATCACACGCGGTTCGAGAACTGGAATGAATCACCGGGCCACTCGAGCGATCTTCCATTCAAAACATGCGTTTACGGCGGCTCCACGTGCGTCGTTTTTGTGGTTGCCCAGGGAAAAGGCTATGAACTGCGTCGCGGAGCAATAAATGACGAATATGCTTTGAAGGCAATAACCAAACGCCGAGAACGACAAAATCGACGATGAAGGGAGCACTTGCCCACATCGCTACCAGAAAATAGGGAATCCAAATATAGACCAAAGCTTTGGCACCGGGCCTGATCCCAAAATGTGGTGGTCTGATCCGGGCTCGACCAAGATGCCGGCGAATTATTGGACAGCGTCACTTTTTTCGTTATTGGTTGGTCAATGCTTGGCTTGTCGGTATCTGGGCCCCCACCCAGCTGGTCTGGTCTGGGTGGAGCCGGTGATTTTGCACTAACCGGCGGCGCCGCGCCGGCATGCGTCAGTTGCGCGCAGACAACGCCTCGCTGAATTCCGCATGGGGCGTGCGGAGAGTGCATGGGGACACGCGCTTGCGGTTGCGCGCGGTCGGTTTGGAAAACCGACCTACAGGTGCCGCCCACCTGGATATCGGGCGGCGCCGCCGATCGCTCTTTGGGCGGCACAGGTAGAGCGTTTCTCCGAAACGTGACCGCCTGGGGATCCGTCAGTTGTTGGGGCGAGTGCGTCTTCGCTTCACATCCGCCAACGACTCGACCATCGTCCCGCGCCGGGCGAAGGTCGCGTCCGTCTGGATCAGAGGATACGCTGTCATTGACGGCGACGGGACCGGCATCGGTTTTCTAACGCGTGCGGGGTTGAACATGGGCTTCAGCCACAAGACGGGCGTTTCGAGAGAACCCTGTACACGGTTCTGTGGTCGACATACGATGGAAAAACCGGAAGAAACATGATTCGCTACAATGCCGGGTTTTCAACATCCCAGGCGGGGTCGAATTCCGCAATAGAGCAGGCCAGCAGGACTTACCACGGACCTTTCAAGTGCGGTGTTTCATGACCGACCAGAAAACAGAGTTATTGCAACAGGCGCTGCGGAAGGCACGAGCTGATCTGCTCGCTGAGCGGGAGCCCGGTGGGTATTGGGTGGGCTGCCTGAGCGGCTCGGCGCTGTCCACCGCGACGGCGATCAGTGCGTTGGCGCTCTTCCGGTCGATGTCCGACCCGGGACCGCTGACCGCCGAAGGCAACAACCA
>CAZSOG010000686.1:0-3969 GCA_964607555.1 uncultured Pirellulaceae bacterium
GACAAACGACAGGAAAACCGGAAGAAACGTATTGCGCTACAATAGCGAGTTTTCAACAGCCTAGATGTAGTCTACCTCGACACGACCGAGCTGCCGGTCGGGAAAGATCATCCAACGAAGCCGTGGATCAAGCGTGTCGTGGGGGTCCCAGGCGATCGGCTCTGTATCCGCCGCCAGGCGTCTACATTGATGGATATCCGTTGGTAAAACCCGGAGTATTCGCCACGATCAATGCACGGCAGGATGGTTATTCAGACTATTGTCTGCCCGATGCGGCAAGATGCCCGAGTGCCATTCTCAAACCGGCATAAGATGAAGTCATCCTTGCGGAAGATGAGTATTTCCTGATCGGCGACAACACGCCGAACAGTCTTGATAGCCGGCATATTGGGCCAGTTCCACGCACGATAGCGCAACAACGCGTCAGAGAGAACTCCGGCTTTGCCCGATACGGGGCGTTATTTTGCGCCGCGGCACACGATCGCGCCCCACGCCGCGTCTTCAAGCGTTTCGCGCAAATGCTTGCCAACCCGCTGTTTAGATAGTAAACTGTCCCCTCGAATGCACACGTGCTATCGTGCGTTCAGCTGCACGATTAAAGCTGGGAGCACGCAGTAGAAGTAATAGTTATCCGATGTATACTGACGGAATGAACAAAGCCATCCGTACCGGCTTCGATGCCGAACGAAAATTGACACTCGATCAGGAAGGCGACCGGGGCGCCATACTCGACGCCACGGCAGCCGAACGTCTGGCCATGGTCTGGCCCATCACGAAGAGTTGCTGGGCATTTGTGCCGCGAGCGAGGGAAGATGCTCAACGAGAATTTCAGAGACATGTTGTCCGCATTCGGCGAGGCCGGGGCTGACTACTTGCTGATCGGTGCTTACGCGATGGCGGCTCATGGATACCCGAGAGCGACAGCCGACATTGATATCTGGGTCCGCCCCTCCATTCGCGCGACCGAGGATCACGACATCGGGTTCCGTGTCATGGGAATCGACGTCGCTTGCCGGCCGGATCTCCATTGATCTGCTTGTATCGTCCCAGCAGCCAGTCGGTCACGCCGGAGCAATACCATTGGGAGAACCGCCGATCGGAGGGACCCCCCAGCAGATTCGTGAGGATCGTGTCCCGCGCCATGTCGGTAACCAGGCGATAGGATGGTACAAATGTCGTGAGGCGGTTGTCACTTCGATAGATCTGGCCCTGGTGCACGGTCGCCCGTCCACCGATGGCGGTGACCGGTCCTCGATCAAAGCCGAGGAAACGCGGCAATTTGCCACCAAGAAGCAGGTGCCGCAGCGAATACTCTCGTCCCTCGCCCCAACGGCGCGGCGCGGTGTTCAGACTCTGCCGTGCCGCCGCTCGATAGACCGCGTCGCGCGATCGACTGCCGAACCAGTGCGATTCGGAAGCGAGCATGACGCGGTCGAAATTCGCATAGAAATCGATCAGCGTCCCGGTATTCTTGGCGAGGTGAATCACGACGGGGTCCCCCAGCCCGCCCGTGCCGAAAACTTCGTGAATCAGTGCCGCGTAGAACTTCTCGAAAAGGTAGGCGCCCCGCGAGTCCGCGTCATAGCGCAGATCCCACTTGCGCAGTGTGTCGCCTTGCGGCGAGTCGGGCAGGAGCGGGCGCAGGACACGCATGAACTGCTCGGCCTGCAGAGACACAAGATCCATCTGCAGAGCGCCGATGTCACCTGGCGCAACCGAGTGGTTTTCCTTAAGCAGCTGAGTGATCCGGTCGGCGCGATACGATCCCATGCACATCGTAATAGGACGCGTGGTGCCCAGTCCATTCAAGTTATTGTTGGCGGTGACAAAGTAACCTTGTTCGGGGTTCAGCACGCGTGGCAGCTGATCATGCGGGACGAATCCACGCCAATCGTTCTCGCGTTCCCACCCGGCAACTGGAACAAAACCGGACACGCCGGGACGCCGGATCGGCTGCAGGCCGGACATCTGGTAACCGATGTCACCGTGGCGATCGGCCAGCACGAAATTCCAAGCCGTCTCAACTTGCCCGAGCGTGTCCATCCCCTCTTGCACGCGGCGCACATTCCACATGTTCATGATCCGATCGACCGAGCGCGCCCCGGACCGGTCGGCCGCCCACCGGGTCGCGAGATAGATACCTTCCCGGTGCGGATCGCCGTCGAGCACGCCGTGATCGTTCTCATGGAAGACCAGTTCGACCGGCTCTTTGCGTTTGCCGCGCACCAGTTCGCGGCGTACCGCAAACGGCAGCCACCGGTCGGGCGCGCGGAAATAGCAACCGTCGCGACACCGCTCGATCCACGAGTCCAGGGCGTCCATGAAGGCGTAGGTCGCGCCCCAGGCCACATCGTTGGTACGCCCGACCAGCACGCCAGGACAGCCGGGCATCGAGCCGCCGAGCATGTACCGGTCGCGGCAGTGCAGCGCGATTTCGTACCAGACGTTGGGGATGCGATTGCCCTCGAGATGCGGATCGTTGGCCAGGATCGGCTTGCCCGAGGCGGTTCTATGTCCGGAAACGACCCAGTTGTTGGAGGCGATCATCGGTGCCGCCGGTCCGCCCCACGTGATGTCGGGAGGCACGATGCGTTTACCCAACCGCACTTGCTTGAGCAAATCCCAATCGGCACCGCCCAACAAACCTGGGAACAACTCTTCGAGTTTGTCACGATCGACGCCGGCCTGGACCATTTCGACAAACAGGCGTTCGATGCTCGCCTGCGTCTGTTGCAGGCCGACGTAGCCGAACAACCGCACGATGGCTATCGTGTCCTGTGGCCGCCATGGCGCCGGACGGTAGCCAAACAGACGCAACTCCCAGGGCGTTTTCTTCTCGATCACCGAGTTCAAGCCGGCACAATATCGTTGCAAACACGCCGTTCCGAATTGCGACAGGTCGCTGGATTCCTGATCGCTCACGGCGTGCCAATTCATCCGGCGAAAAAACGTATCGATCCGCAGCGACTCGGTGCTGCTCGAAACCAGTTCGGACAGTCGGCCCTGGACGAGAATGCGCATCAGCAGCAGCTGCACCGCCCGGTCGGTGGCATGCGCGACGCCCTGGCCCCAGAACGCGTCCTGGATGGACTCCGCCTCGACGTGCGCCGTGCCGCATGCGTCTCGCCAAATTCGTGCGGCCATGGTGGGGTAAGACCTTGTGTTTTGGTAACTGTTTGGCCGAATCCTGTGCGGCCTCTTGCACGGCAGGAATTATCACGCGGAAACGTGACACATTAGCGAAAACAAACGCCGCGGCAAGAAAGAACCGATTCTAATATTCTTGCCCACCATTTTCTTGCCCTCCTCTTCACAAAAAGCAGACACGCTAACTTTTCCCATGGAGCGGCCGGTGGTTTCGAACCATCGGATTGTGCATGTGCCGCGGTGTCCGAAGAGGAGGGGCAAGAATAAGACCAAGACGGATTAGAGACCTTATGGGCGGGAATTTGATGATCTTGAGTCAACTTTTTGGGGAGAGATTCGGCCGCCACGGGAGTTGATGTCGGGTGAGCGGCGCAGGTAGTACAAAATCACCGTTCCACCGGGGTAAACCCGGCGGTGACGGGAACGTGGGTGAGTTGAGGCCGGAGTAGTGCAAAATCAGCGCTCCACCGGGATAAACCCGGCGGTGGCGGACGGGACAAGACGTAGCGCTGTGCGCGGGTCTCCTGACCCCGCACGGGGAGCGACCGAAGGTCTCCACGGCGCCGGCATGCGTCGGTTGGTTGGAGGTAACGCCTCGTTAGATTCTTAGGCTGCCACATGAGCGCGCCGTGCGTGCATGTTTCGAAGCGACGGGCGGGAGCGTGACCGAAGGAGGGCGTGCTCCCTTATGGGTAGCGGGCCTCCCGCGTTATGCTCTTTGGAAATCAATATCTTCAAGACGCTCGGCGGTAATAAGCTGATCGAGCCAGCGGTCCAGTTGCGACACGTCACGCGTGGCGCGGATCGTGTCCGTGATGTTTG
>CAZSOG010000687.1:0-3969 GCA_964607555.1 uncultured Pirellulaceae bacterium
GTTTATGACAGATAGAAATAAATGTCTTTTTTTCAAGCTCAGGATCAATAGAATATGCCCGTTCTGCTCTCGAAAGAGAGCGGCAGGGTTCGCCAAACCATACCCGGGAGGGTGATATGCAAACTGGGCGCAAGATCATGAATCTGCGACGGGATCGGTCTATATCTCAGCAGGACCTGGCGCAATATTGCAACATACCGCCGAGCGCGCTTTCCAAGATCGAATCCGGGCAGAATTCTCCGCGCGGAGGAGTCATCTTCCGCATCGCCAGGAACCTGGGAGTTACAGTCGAGTACCTCCTGGATGAACACCCCATCGACTGGGGAGACATCAACACGTACTACTGGTACTACGCGACCCAGGTCATGCATCACATGGAAGGCGACGCATGGGACAAATGGAATCGCGTCATGCGCGACTCGCTGCCGAAACACCAGGTGATGGCCGGGTCGGAACGTGGCAGCTGGGATCCTCAGGGCGACCGGTGGGGTAATTTCGGCGGCCGGTTGTACCAGACCTGTTTGTGTACCTACATGCTGGAAGTTTACTATCGGCACCTGCCGATCTATTCGTATCGGTTGGACTAAGGGGAGGGGAAAATAAGAAATAAGAAATTAAGAGGCGGTTATCATCCTGGTTTGGTGGGGTGTTTGGTCGGTGCGTCGACGGACGTGGACGTCCATCGTACGTGTTGGAAACTGAGTTTTGCTAAGAAAAATCGTAGCTGTTCACGACATCTGCTATCAAGGAACACTAATCTTCACTGATCAACACTAATAATACCGCCCTGGAAAGTCTGCAACACTCAACATGAATCCGGCAGGTCGTGGAAAAGTCGGAGGCATTTCAAGATGAGGTTTTCCAATATTCGCGAGCATTAGCGTCGATTAGTGTTCTTTTTCTTCTGGTCCGTGAACAGTTACGAAGAATCGAGCAGCTTTCGGTTGGTCTTATCTTCTTGCCGACGATATTCTTGCCCCCTCTCTGACGGCCTCTTTCCGCCCGCTGTTTCTTGCTTGAAACGGGTTCGTACCGCCCCTGGTCCGTGAGTGACGCGGATGACAGAAGAGCGCGGCGGATGTGGGCGGGCAACCGCCGACACTAGGTGGCGTGCCACTGGCGCACGGCTTCATAGGCGGCCACGGCGACGGCGTTGGCCAGGTTTAAGCTGCGCACATTCGCGCTGATCGGAATGCGCACGGCCCGGTCGGCATGCCGCGCAAGCCAGCTTTCCGGCAACCCTTGCGTCTCGCATCCGAACACAAGCGCATCCCCGGGCTGGTATTCGACGTCCGTGTAAAGCTGCTCGGCGCGCTTCGAAAAGAACCACGGTTTCAGGTCGGGCAGCCGCGCGCTAAGTTGCTCCCAGTAGTCTACCACTTCCCACTGCAAGTGTTGCCAGTAGTCCAGCCCGGCACGGCGCAAATGGCGGTCGTCGACCAGGAATCCCAGCGGGCGGACCAACCAGAGTTTCGCGCCGAGCGCGACGCAGGTGCGCCCGATATTACCCGTGTTCTGGGGGATCTCCGGCTGATACAAGACGATGTTCAGTGGGACGGAAAGGGGCATTTGCTAGTCCATGTACGGCGACACGCGATCACTTGTCACCCGGTGCGCGCCGGCCGCAGCCATCGCGTCAACTGCGTTGCGGATGTCGCCGGGTGTCAACTCCACGCCCCGGCATCCGTCCTCGATCAGCCACGTATCGTAGCCCAGTTCGAGGGCGTCGAGAACCGTGAACTTGACGCAATAGTCGGTCGCCAGTCCCATCACGTACAGCTGCGTGACTTCTTGTTCGCGCAAGTAGCCATCCAGTCCGGTCGCGTGCCGATGTCCGTTGTCGAAGAACCCGCTGTAGCTATCGGCATCGGGGCAGGTTCCTTTGCGCGCGACGTGCCGGATCGAGGCCGTCTCGAGCCTCGGCGCGAATGCGGCGCCAGGCGTGTCTTGCACGCAGTGGACCGGCCAGAGTATCTGTTCCAGCCCCGCCACTTCGACAACGTCGCCGACCTGCCGACCAGGCCAATTGGCGGCAAAACTCCGGTGCGCGGCGGGGTGCCAGTCCTGGGTCGCGACGACCAGCGCAAAACGAGGCTGCAGCTGGTTGGCGATCGGCACCACCCGGTCGCCCTCGGGAACCGGCAGCGCGCCACCCGGCAGAAAGTCATTTTGAATGTCCACCAACAACAAGGCCGAGTTCGCCACCATCGATCGGTACCTCATATCACGTACGCGTTGACGGACCTGATAGCGGCCCCATCATTGCTCGCGCAGACCGCGTCTTCCGTTGTTCCGTGTCGGTTTGAGTGTAACGAAAAACGTTCGTGACAACCATTACCCACCAGGGTTGCAGCGCGAACCGGCGTGGCGGCCCGAGTGGCGTTTTCTCGATCGGTAGCCGTTCACAAAACCTGCTAACAAGGAACACTAATCTTCACTGATCAACTAAGGTTTTCGCAATCAGAGAAGAGGCACGGATACTAAACGAAAAGTTTACCTATTTTAATGCAGTGGGCTTCGCTACGGATGAGCCCTTGTGGGTTGCGGTCAAAGCCCGTGTTATGACGAGGGCTCGGGGGCGTTGCGATGGCGCCATGCGGTCCAGACGATTTGTGGGAAGATCCACGCATCGACGGCGTAGCGGCGGACCAATCGGCGCGGCTCGGACAACATGCGGTAGCACCATTCAAAACCACTCTTCTGGACCCACCGCGGCGCGCGGCGTTTGTGCCCGGCCAGAAAGTCAATGGTCGCGCCGGCGCAGACAGCCACTTTGGCCCGGATCGCATCTTGATGTGCGTGGACCCACTTTTCCTGTTTCGGGGCGCCGAGCCCGATGATGAGGAGATCAGGCCGAGCGGTGGCAATCCGTTGCAGGATGCCTGCATTCTCGACGGGGTCGCTCTCGAATCCGAGCGGTGGGCTGTAGGTGCCGACGACTGAGACGGCGGGCCAGGCTTGGTGGACGCGTGCCGCGGCTTGTTCGGCCACCCCCGGCGCGGCACCCAAAAGGTAAACGCGCAGGCCCGCGACCGGGTCCGCGGCGGCGAATAGCCCGGGAACGAGGTCCGAGCCCGCCACGCGTTCGGGGAGCGCCGTGCCGAGCAACCGCGAAGCGAGAACCAGCGGCAGTCCATCGGCGACAACCAAACTCGCATCGTCATATGTCGCGCGAAACTCGATGTCGCGCCGCAACATGACAAGGTGATCCACGTTCGGCGTGACGACATAACGTACTCGGCCCATGTCTTGACGCATCCATGCGCTCAGGTTCGCGACCGCTTCGCTCAAGCCGAGTCGATGCAACGTGATGCCGAACATGCGGACCCGCGGTGGTGCCGGCACGTCGAACGTCGGCGCCGGCGTGGTAATACCGCAATCGATCGGCGAAGATGGCGCGTCAATGACGTCAGGACTACAAGACATGGTGTGGCTTTCCGCTAGACCGGGCCGGCGACGCACTGTTGTTCGGAAGCTTCGTCGGTTGCGACGCGGGCGAGGGCCTGAGTCAAGGTCAGATGTTGATTGGCGGGAGGAGTGGCGGGCACGGGGCGCTCGTGTGTGAAACATCTGTTACACACGTACCCCAACAACCGTTTCTCAGTCAAGCCGCTTCGGCGACGCCCCCGCACGACCACGGGCCGGCCCACGGACAGACCGCCCGTGCCGCCCCGACAGGGCCGGCGCGCCGGAGCGGCGGGGGGCCCGGGCTTGCCGGCCTACGGCCGTTCCGTGGGGATGCCCAGGTGCTCGGCGCCCCGCAGCATCACCCTGTCCGTCGTCAGCAGCGGGAACATCCGGGTCGCCAGGCACGTGGCCAGGTGGATGGCGTCCAGCGAGCGGAGCCGCACGACTCCCTGGCAGCGCCGGATCACGTCCGCTGCGGCCAGCAGCTCCTCGCGCGAACACGGCACCAGCCCCCAGTAGCCCTGTTCCACGTGCTGGGAGAACTCCCTGAGGACCCGCGTG
>CAZSOG010000688.1:0-3968 GCA_964607555.1 uncultured Pirellulaceae bacterium
GACGTACGCCTTGCTCATGTCCGCCTGTCGATCCAGAAGCAGCCGGATCAAATGCGCGGCGCCTTGCGCGACCGGTACTTGATACGTGCCGCGTGGGATCACCTTCGTTGTCGCGCCGCCGTGGCGAGTGTCGGTTACTTCGAGTTTCAGTTCCTTCTCGGTTCGGTAAACGTCAATGCCATTATCCGTGAGCAGCCGGGCAAGACGTGCCGTCCGGTTGGGGCGCGGATCGGCCGGCAGAAAGAAATTCTGGACCACGCCCTTCTTATGGCCCAATGCGACCGCGTCCGCGCGAATGCCGTAAAAATCGCGGAGCAGATCGGTCTTCCGTCGCGCGGCAATGTCCAACGTCGCCAGCGCACTGATGTAGTGGTGCAAAACCGAGTCCCGATAATGGAGCTGCGTTTCATCGTCGCGATCGATCACCAGTCCACGCACGCCAGCCTGCTCCCACAGCACGCCGATCGCACCCTGTGCCGTTGGCCAATCGGTACCGTAGCCAGGATAAAAAGCGTCGAACATCTCCCGCGTCGTGTAGGCAAATCCAAATCGATCAAACCAACGCGCTTGCTGCCGGCCGAGTGTCATGAACCACCGTTTCTGCCTGGCGGTCACAAACGCGTTGGCCGGCTCGGTCGGTGGCGTGAAGAAATAGCTGCTGTTGTGGCCCATTTCGTGGGCGTCGATGTAGATCTGTGGGTGCCATTGCAAATAGGCACCAACCTTGGCGACCGTTTCCTGCTGGCTGTGCAGGAACCAGTCTCGATTCATGTCGAACAGATAGTGGTTGAACCGACCGCCGGGCCAACGCTCCGCATGCTCGGTCGCCAGCGGTGCCGGGCTGGGAAACACGCCACTTGTCTCGCGATAGTTATTGATGTAGCGCTGTCGTCCATCCGGGTTTTGCAGCGGGTCGATAATCACTACCAGGTTCTCGAGCAACCGCGCGGTCTCCGGCCGAGTGTCGGCCAACAGATGGTAGGCCGTGACCAGGGCGGCATCGGTACTGGATAACTCATTTCCATGCACGCTACAAGCCAGCCACACCAGCGCGGGAAGAGCCGTCGCCCGTTGCTCGGCCTCCTTGGCCGAAGTCACACGCGGGTCCGCCAACCGTGCGTACCCCGCCCGGATCTTCTCGATTCGGCGCATGTTTTGTGCGCTGCTAATGACCAGATAATACAATCCACGTTTTTCGTACGACTCGCCATAACGCACCAATCGCGATCGGCGTGGTGCCGCGGCAACCAATGCCCGCAAGTACCGCTCCATGCCCGTGTGCGTCGTGATCCGCACGCCCCAGTCGTAGCCTAGCACCCGCCGAGCTGTTGGGATCTTCGCGTCGGCTTGAATCGACTCGACCGGCAGCTTCGGTCGCGGTGGCTGCGCGACCAGCTCCCTAACCGGCGCGGCCATGCCACAGGAAACCAGAACTCCTATTAAGAATCGGCGGACCCGGCGGCCGTGAAAAAATGTCATGGTGCACTCCTCTACGCTGCCAAGAAACTGAATCATGCTGACCGTCACACCAACGACCGACAAAAAGCAACGGGCCCGTTCCAAGCCAACGCCCGCCCGCTTGCACTGTCCGGCTGCCTCCCGCCTGTTGCTAGTATAGTTTACAGAACCTGCTTTCGGGGGGCACCGGTGGGCTGGCAAAAGTGCGAACGGTGCGGAATTAGGGGCGTGGGACGGCGTGCGAGCGGTTCGGAGAACCGCTCTACGTGTGCCGCCCAAAAGATCGTTGGGCGACACAGGTAGGTCCTTTCTCCGAAAGGACCTGCGTATCACCCAACGCCCTAAGCCAAGCTGCCACCGTGCACAATCAGAGGCGCGGGACGGCGTGGGAACGGTTCGGAGAACCGCTCTACGTGTGCCGCCCAAAAGATCGTTGGGCGACCCAGGCCAGCGTCGCCAGGGGGAGCGATTCACTTATAATCCTGGAACAAATCGTGTTTCGGCCACCGCGTGACCGCGTTGGCCGCTCGATGCAACAACGGATCGATCTTGACGGTCAAACTACCCCCGGACGGGTCATGCCGCGTGTTGAACAACACGATCCAACAAAGCCCATCATGACGGCGGACCATCAGCGTCGCGGTGCCGGGGAGCGAACCGGTATGCCATTGGTTCGCACGACGGTCGGCCGTGGGCCGCACGAGCCAGCCGCAGCCGTAGTAAGCCGCCTTCGGCTTGCCGTTGGATTCGAACCCGGCGGGTCCCGTTGGCCGCGCGAACATTGTCTGCACCGCGTGGGCACTGAGCACGCGCGCCCCTGGTTCTCGACCCCATGCACATGCGAACCGCGCCATGTCAACGACGGACGCAAGCCAGCCACCGTGCGCGTCCATCGCTTCCAGGTACCAGGCCCCGTAAGGTGGCTCGACCGGTTTACCGATGGACCCCACAACGCTGGGCCATTTGTCTGTGTCTGGCGCGTAGTATGTCACTTCCCGGTCCGCACGCCCCGATCGAAGGGTGTGCCCGATCCGCATGTCGTGTATTCCCAATGGTCGCAGCACATTGTCCTGCACATACTTCTCGTAGGGACATTTCGCCACCTGTTCGATCACGCGGCCGAGTACGCAATACCCGAAATTCGAGTAGGCATAATGCGTTCCCGGATCGAAATCGAGTGGCTGCTCACGCATGTAGCGAATGATCGCGTCGGGGCCCGCCGGTGGCCGGACCCCAACCGCACGCGCGATTCTGACCGACCTGAACATCGGGTCAAGCGACCGGTCACGGTCAAAACCACCGGTGTGTTGTAGCAGCTGGAGTATCGTGATCCGCTCCAGGCGTGCATCGACGGACCCGCCGCCCGCAGGTTCGGACGCCGCGGGAAGAAGTTGGAACGGACAACTGTCCAGTGTCAGTTTGCCCCGGTCAACTAGCTGCAAGATGGCTACCGCCGTGATCGGCTTCGATAGACTGGCGAGCCGAAAAAGGGATCGTGGACGGACCGGTGTTCCGGCCTGCAGGTCGGCCCAGCCGTACCCGCGTGCGAGAAGCAGATGCCCGTCGCGCACAACCGCCAATGCAGCACCGGGAATCTCGTGTTCCCTGACAAAAGATGTTAACAAGCGGTCAAACGGCGAAAGTTCCGGTGCGGTTTGACCCGTGATCGGAATCGGACCGGTCCGAGTTACGGGGTTCTGGCCGTCGAGTTTCCCCGTGCGGCAAACCGCAAATATGAGCCCCGTTGCCAGGATTGTCCAAAACCGCGTCGCATGACCCGCAGTCATTGCCGAACTCCTGTCCGCTCGAGGTCCATTCGGCGGCACATATCTTTAGTACTGCCCGCCACCGTTTCGTTGGAGAAATTGAACAAAGCACTAGCTCGCGTCCGATGTTCTGATTAGTCTACACGATACCGGTTGTGTGGTTCATCCTGGTGGCGAGTCGCCGCCTGTGCACCGGCATCTGGAGGTGATGGAGAGCGCCGAGTTTTCGGCTCGACGTAAACGGCGAGAAACGGTAAGTTGTCAAAAGAAAACGACTGCCGCAATCTTGTCGGCGTGCGGAACGGGGCAGCGGCGATTTCGTGTATTTTAGGTACGGATACTGTTCGGACGGAACGAATCTACTACTGAGAGGCGGCCACAAGACGTTGTCCTTCGGGCACGGCGTCTTTCTGGCATTTGCTTCCGCGACGGACCGGGAGATTCTTCGACCAGCTTCCTGACCAGGTTTTTTGCCAGATTCCAAAAGGCCAGCGACACCCTTGCGCTTAATGCGGAGACAGTCTCATGGACGTGCCCGTCCGCGATGTTCGTCTACTTCGGAGCAAGTCGTCAAAAGAGCACGTGGGGCCGGCGAGTCCGCCGATGTGCCCACGCTGCAATGGCACGGGGTGGATCAAGACGTTCACGCCGTGGGGGTGCCCGGTTAATTCCGCCTGTCCGTGCACGCTCGATGGCGCCCGCCGTCGTCGCAAGCCATTGTTCTGAAGCCCACCCGGTGCGGGT
>CAZSOG010000689.1:0-3949 GCA_964607555.1 uncultured Pirellulaceae bacterium
CACGCCACCGGTCCGCTTAGGTTTCCCGCCACCGCCGGGTTTATCCCGGTGGAGCAATGATTTTGCACTATCCGCGTCCCGTGGCCGGCGCCAGTCCCGTGGCGGCTGAACCTTGGCCGCAAAAAACTTGACTCAAGATCATCAAATTTCGGCCCATAGGGTCTCTAATCTAGACGCGGCCCCAGGCGTTCGAGAGAATCGAGTCGCACCCAGCCTTGCTGCTGATGGCTGGCCAGAATGGCTTCACACAAGACGACTTCGTGATGTCCTTGCGCAAACGTTGGATAGAGCCGCTCACACGCCCGGTCGCCACCGGCAACCGCCTGATAGAACGCCCGGAAGCACTGCTTGAATGTGTCCGGAAAACCCTCGTTGTGACCGCCCGGATAGTTCGCAAACGGCCGTGCCAAGTCACCCATCAGGGCCGGGTCACGCGTCAGTTGCTGGTTCGGCGCGTCCCGGCTACCCAGCCACAGCTGGTTGGGTAACTCGCTGTCCCAAGCCAGGGCACCCTGCGTACCGGCGATTTCGTAGCGAAGATTGTTCTTGCGACCGGCCGTCACCTGGGATACCCAAAGGCTCCCGCGCCCACCCCCGCGGAACTTGAACAGAATCGCGCCGTAATCGTCGGTCGTGATCTCGATCGGTTCCGTCTCTTGTTGCGCACGCATCTTGCCACTGAATGTCTCAATCTCACCGAGCGGTCGCTGCCGGATTGGGTGCACGGTCTGCAAGTCCGCGAGAACCGTCTCGACTTCCAATCCGGTGATCGACGTGACCAGATCCATCCAATGCGTGCCAATGTCCGCCACCGCGCGTAATCGGCCGCCTTGATCCGCGCGCACGCGCCAATTGTAATCCGTGTCGTACAACAACCAATCTTGGACATACGAACCGTTGATGGCAATGACATTGCCGAGCTGGCCTTGTCGAATACGGTCGCGTGCTTCCAGATTCACAGGATAAAACCGTATGTTATAGCAGACGCCCGCTTCGCGTCCCGCGTCCCGTGCGATTGCGACCAGTTCCGCGGATTGCCTCGCGTTCATCGCCAGCGGCTTTTCACAGATGACATGCTTACCCGCTTCCAGAACGCGTTTGGCCATCTCGTAGTGCAACACGTTGGGGACCGCCAGATGCACGGCCTGCACCGAGTCGTCCGCCAGCAGTTCGGCAAGGTTCGCGTAAGCCCGCGGCAATCCCTGCGCGGCGCGTGCCGATTCCGATTCGGCCGCATCGCACCCCAAGACCCCCGCCACGTCGATCCCCAGCCGCCGCAACGCTTCGACATGCACCGGACCGATGAACCCCGCGCCCACGACCGCCACTCGAATGTCAAACATTCCTGAAACTCCTTTCATTTTCTTGCCGTGCACTGCAAATCGACGCGTCGAACGGAAAAACAATCGTCGCCGGAGAATACCAGATGCAGCGTCTTGCCATCAGCACTGATCCATTTGGCCGGAAAGCAACTGCTTTCGCCCGGCCCGACGTCCCACTGCTCGGTAAAGAACAGGGTTGTCCACGGCCCCCACGGTTCCGGCGCATCGTAGATCCCAAACCCACCCTGGAACCTTGGGCCGCGCGCGTCCTTGCTGGCGGGCAGGACCTGGCACCAGAGGTAGCGTTTGAGTCCCTGGTCAAACGTGATGCCACTCCGGTAACAACGGCCCGGGTGTTCGAACACGGCGGCGCGATCGGCGATGTCGTGCGACCAGCGTGGTCGGCCATCCGGACCGCAACCTCGATAGAACTCGTACGCGGCGCGCTGGCGTATTTGGTCACCCGGCACGCGGGCCAGGACCATGCGATCCGCCGGCGCGTACGCCGAGTCCGAGTCTGGCGAATAGACGTAAACGAATTCATCGCGCGCACGCGCGTAGTTGCGACCGAAGTTCAGAAACGTGGGGCAGCCGAAACTGGTCGTGAATTTCCAGCTGGCCCAATGCCACGTGCGGCCATGATCCTCCGACCAGGCCAATTGCGAATTGCCGGCGTTGCGGGCCCAGAGGTACAACCGACTATTCACCATCAGCAAGCCGCTTGCTTTCTTGCCGTGCGGCCCGTTGCCGGTTGTTTCGCCGGTCAGACTGCGAATGTTCGTAGCCCGAAAGGTGTCGGGAGGCCCGGCGATCGCGGCAAATCCCATGCTCAGTTTGTGCGGCACGTGCGGCACGAATCCGTTGCCATCGCCGTAGGCCGTGTACAGCCGGTCGTCATCGCCCCACGTGATGGGCCAGTTGTCGCCACCACACCCCAGCCGCCTGATTTGTTCCTTGGCCGCCCAACGTACTTCCGTGACCACCTTGCTCGGAGGATAAGGCGCATGTCCCCGACCTACTCCACCTCGTCGTGAACGGGCGGGCGACGCCGGACGTTGGGCGGGCTGGGCGGACGCGGCAAGCGGTCGCAGGAACGGCTTGAGCACCTCGTAATGACCTTGCCAATGTCGTTGCCATGACCGGCCCGCTCGAGCCGCAACAATGTCTAGACTCGGCATGACGACGATCAGGCTGTCATAGAGACCCCATGACCAATACGTGTCACGTGGAACATTGGGGATCGTGCTGTCACCATTGTTCCACCACAGTGTGCTGTAATGATCGGACGCATCGCCGTGGCCCGGATCATGCTCGGGCAATCCGATGTTGTCTGGGTTCGGCCGACTGACCAGCGTGACAAACGATTCCGGAATGATCTGGCTGTTCTTCCAGCGTCCATGACGAAGATACAAGTAGCCGATGCGAGCCATCGCGTCGACATTGGCACTGAACCCGGAACCGAACTCGCGCCGTTTGATTCCGTCGATCAGATCGGGCCGATAATTATTCTTGCGCCAGCGAATATCGGCCGGTGTGATGCCAAGCGGCGTGAAGACACGCGTGAACAGGACATCATTCAAGTCGCGACCGTAGAGCCGTGTGAGGCATTCCGCCAGCCAATTCGGCCCCGCGTCGCTGTAGTGCCACTGCGTGCCAGGCTTGAAGAGCAGCTTGCCATAGCCACCCGGTTTTTCAAAGCCCGCCGTTTGATTTGCGAGATGTGCCAAGGTGATCTCATCCAACCAGCCAGTGCGTGCGTTGCCGGCCGGTGGCGTTCCCAGCGCGGGATGGAACGCGCGTGCCCGGTCGCTCAGCTTGACTTTGCCATCTTTCAGTGCGAGCCCCAACACCGTGACACCGATCGATTTCGAAGTCGACTTCAGATCATATCTTTTTTTCGGATCTCCCCAGGCGTAGACCAGCTTGCCATGCCGTGTCACGTATCCTGATCCGTCACCTGTCTGGGCGTACCGGGCCGCCTGTTGAAGCAGCTCGGTCGACATGCCCTGGCTCTCGGGTGAAGCCGTCTCCCATCGGCGCCCAGGCCAGACGATGGAAGCATCCGGTTGCACCGGGCCGGCGCGCAAGAGCGTCGTCGACGGGCCAAAACAGAGAATCATCGTAAGCGCGATGGCCAGCGGCGCCGCTGGACCATCACAGTGATTGCGGCGGCGCCCGTCCAGGAAGTGAAAAAAGGCCAGGATCGGATGCCGCCAAAGCATGCGCGGGCCACTGAAACGCATCATGGTCTGGATCCGATCGCGCATCCGTGGCTTGTAGCAATGGACCGGGCAGGCCTGACACGCCGGTTTGTCCGGGCCGAACTTGCAGTGGTCCAGTCGCGCCAGCGCGTAGTCGCGCAGCTCCGAGCACTCGGCGCAAAGCGTGCCATGCGACCCGTGATGGGCTCGGCAATAGATCTCGATCATCGCCGCCACCGTGCGTCGCTCGCGCGCCAAACGGCCGGATTGCGAAACACCAGCTCGACTATTCGAAGTCTCCATCCAGATCTCCCCTCCACACGCTGGCCCTCAACGCAGTCGTACCGGACCGAGCAGACCGGTCGGCCGATTTTTCTGGTTGTTGGTCCAACGCCGCGCGACGGGATCGTCCGTCAGCGACTTACA
>CAZSOG010000690.1:0-3947 GCA_964607555.1 uncultured Pirellulaceae bacterium
GGCGGGGGTGGGGAGAGAAGGTTGGTGCGGGCTGTCGTTTTTTGACCGACGAGACCTCTTCACCAACCGCACGAGACGGTTGGGGTCGACCCGCGTTAGAGCGAGACCATGCTGTTGAAAAGTTGGGGATGACACCTTGATTAGAGCGGCAGAAAACCAATACCGATCCACACCCCCTCATGACGCTGTCAACCCCATATTCCCAACACCCTAGGCCGGCGCCTGTTTCTCGATCTTGATCGAGCCGTTGGACGATCGGATAGAGATCTTCGTCTTGGCTTCGTCCCCTTTTCCGTCGCCGATGATCGCGTGGAGTGAGCTCTTGCCTTTCTCCAAAACGCGGTGCGTCGGCAGATCGCATTGGACCCTTCCATTGGACGTCTTTGCCAACACTTCGGTCACCTCCCCCGTTGGCACCGCGAGCGTCACACTCCCATTACTTGTATGAATCTCGTTCTGATCGCCGGCCAAGCGGCCCGCGTACGAGACCTTACCATTACTCGTCGTGAGACGGATATCACACTCGCAATCCTGGACCCTGATCGCGCCGTTGCTGGTCTTGGCAGCCAACGGCCCTTTGAGACCTTCACACTGGATTGTCCCATTGCTTGTATTGATATCGACCTTCGCTTGGATGTCCTTCACCGTCACGGTACCATTGCTGGTGTTCAGTGCCACCGGACAGTCGGCAGGAACCTTCAACATGAACGAGGCGGACGCCGACCGTTGACTCAGTGGCTTAGTGGCCTTGATTTTCAACGTGCCATCTTCTTCCGTGACGACACACTTGAGGGACGCGCAATTATCCTTGGCCGCGGCTTCAGTTCCACCATATGCCTTGAACGTAACTTCCATTTCGATGTTCGACGCGTCGTGAGATTCAACGGTAACCCAACCGTTGTACGTGGACAAATCGATTGACCGGAGCTCATCGGGCTCGATCGTCCGGCGCTCGGTCCGGCTGACATCGAATCGCGGCGATAAGCATCCAACGGTCGTTACCAGCAAAGCAGCCTTCATAATGAAATAACGCATCGAAACCTCACTTGTTGGAACTGGTTCACGGCCGCCTTGGCCGCGTGTTGCATGGCGTTCGCAACAATGCGGATGATCTTGGCAACAACACGTTTTTTGTGATTTCGACCTTCCATGCGCATTTTCCCGAGCATGCATCGATTTCGTTCCAGAATCGGTTTCGCGTTCGCGTCGCGGTCATGGTCGCACGGTCCAGGGCATTTTGTCCTTTTGCATCAGCCAGATTTCGTGCGCGGCCGTGATCGGCAATTGTTTGGAGGGGCTGGTGAGTGTGATCACCAGTTGGCCGTCGCGTGTCACGGCCTCCGGCAGGTCGAACTCCTGAAAGGTCACGGCGCCGCGCGGAATGGCAAACTCGTCCGCGAGGACGTGCCCGTCGGCCAACACGCCCTGTTTCAGTTGGACCGTGCGGAGCATGTCGGCCTGTTCGCCTTTGTCCAGGTGCACTCCAATTGAGATTCGGACGACGTAGCGTGCCTTCGGGTCCAGGTCCTTGTACTCGACACGGACGCCGCGCGGATCGAGCATCGAGTACGCCAGGTTGTAATGGGACATCTTCGCCGGTCCGGGAAAGGGCATGAAGCCCCAGAGCCACTCGCCCCGCACCAGGTGCCGCGGATCGTTGGGCCATCCCAGGTTGTCGTAGAACCCGCCCTCGCCGGGATCGTCATAATGCAGAAGCATCTTCGCGGCATTGCTCATCCGCGCGTCCTGGGCGCTGCCAAGTGCTGCTCGTAGCGTCTTCTGCCACCAGCCAATCTCGGTCAGATCGAGCGTATCCACAATGAACGTCGCCGGGACTCGATAGCCGGCAATCTCGTTCGATTCCTCGCCCAGCTGGCGCGCTCGGCGCATGACCGCTTTCATTTCGGTCGTGATCAGTGGCTGGTCAAGTAACTCGAGTGCTTGCCGCAGAGCGTGTGCCGGCCGCCCGGCCCGCGCTGCCTCGCGCAGAACCGGAATTGCCGCGTTTTTCAACTGCGCACCGCGTTCAAGCACCAGTTGGATGTAGCGATCCATCAGGGCTTTTTGACTGATCACGCGCCAACGGTAGTCCACGCGCAGCAGGTTTTCGGGGATCCGGCGCCCCGCCCGGTCGAGCAACTCGACCGCGCGCGAAATGCCTTGATTGCCCAACACGGGTTTTTCCAGTGTCTCTTCCATCAGGAAGATCGCCTCGGCCACCAGGTCCTGGGCCTCCGGCCCGAACCAGTATCGGCAATACTCCCGAGTCAGGGTTTGCGCGTCCTGGTGCGGGTCCCATAGCAGCCGATACCAGATCCACTTGTTGAAATCGTCGTGCATGCCCTCGCTGTAGTGCATGTCGCCCAGGGCATAGTGAAAGATCTCGTGAGCCACTTTGCACAAGTGCCGTGGACGGGCGTTCCAGGACCGCCGACCGTAGACGGCGGCCAGCGCCACATCGGGGTGGGGCACCGCGAATTGCGCTTGCATCCAATGCGTGATATCAGAGTACAAAGCGATGTTCGTTTCACGCGGCAAGGCATGATGCATGTATTTCAGGTAATTGCCAAGCGCGCCGAACCCCGCATACTCGAACCAGCGCGGATTCACCGGGCCGCGAATGTATGTTTGCATTTCGTCCGCGCCGGGCCCGTACCGGATCGCGAACAGCCAACTGGAATCGTGGTCATTCAGGTAATCGAACAGCTCCTGGTTTCCGGCATTGGACAGGTCCTGGTTGGTTGCCAGGATTTTCGTGTTCGGGTGGTACTTGTGCAGACGCTCGGCAATTTCATGCAGGAGGCGGATGTAGGTACCGCCCCAGGGCATGCACTTGTCGCATCGGCAGCCACCTTCGTCACCCGAATTCGTCGTGAAGAAGTCATAGTCCGGTGCCTCGCGAAACATCTTGTCAAATGACGCGAGCAAAGCTTTTCTGGCTTCTGGGACGGACGGGCAAACATACTTGCGCGACCGGCCCCCGTCGGCGCCCCATTGCTTCGGAAAACCAGCCGGCATCTCGTTGGCCGTGCGTCCAAACCGCGTGAGCATGCCGTAGGCGTGAACCACTTCGGGCGCGCCTTCAAAGATATTGGTTCCCAGGAGCATCAGGTCTTCCATCACTTCCCGATGTTCCGCGGCGGTTCGCGGCCGCAGCTTGCCATATTGGCGAGCCCGGCTGCCGGGTCCCGTGGGCTGGCCTCCGCGCAGCCAGAACGCGGGCTGTTGCTGGACATTCATCTCCGGGACGATGAGCGTGTCCGCCCAGTACGTCATCGCGCGCAAGGTCCAGCCAACACCATAGATAGTGGCCCGCGGACTCACGCCGACAATGACAACATAGTGGCGCCCATCGATATCCCCGGACTTGACCGCGAAACTTTCCGAGGGAATATTTGTTGAGCCAGGCAGCGTGGGAAGCTGCACATTCAGTTTGGTCGTCAGGCGCGTGAGCGGGGAACGGGTGCCGATCGCCAGGACCAGGTCCGCCTGCTGAATGGTCTGCCGCGCGCGCCGGTCACCCAGGACGGCTGTGTCGATTGAGACGGCGCTGCGTTTGTGGATCCGGTCGGCCAGGATACGTGCCGCGTTCTCTTCGGGCGCGGTACGATCGGGCGCCGTGAGGATGACCAGATGGCGTGCCGAGAATTCCGCATGTTCCGGCCGATCCACGCTCGAAGCTGCGGGCATGGCGCGGGATCCACGCGGCCAGCCGCCGCCCATGGCAACAACGAAAAACAGCGTGATCAACATTCTCCAACCGGCCGGCGAGGATTGCGACATGTGAGCCTTCTTTCCAATGGTAATATGGTGCTGATGCGCGGGCGGATCGATTCTGCCGCTGACGGCTTCCTATTCGTGAAACCCGCGTGCTTCGTGGCTATTCGGATCCTTTTTCGTAACTGTTCACGGACCAGAAGAAAAAGAACACTAATCGACGCTAATCC
>CAZSOG010000691.1:0-3944 GCA_964607555.1 uncultured Pirellulaceae bacterium
AACGCGCCAGGCCCGCAACCCACAACGGAGTACGCCCTCCTTCGCTCGCGCTCCCACGCGTTGCTTGGAAACATGCCCGCACGGTGCACGCATCTGGCAGCCTAAGAATCTAACGAGGCGTTGCCTCCAACCAACTGATGGAGCGCCACAGGCGGTAGCAGCCGCGGGTCCGACCGTGTTCGGCGTGCCAGGTACGATGGACATCCTTGTCCGTCGGCACCCCGTCCACAACCTATGCGCAGTTCGACACAGAATCTTGACTCAAGATCCTCAGGTATCGGCCCATAAGGTCGCCAGCCCGTCGCCGTCGAAAACCATAAGCCATCCCTATACGCTCCGGGTTCGGTCTTGCCGACCGCGCGCCGCGACGCGATAGATGCTCCGGCGACCGCCATGCGGTCCAGCGTGACCTATGTTTTTTTGTGGCTGTTGGAAACGGGATAATGTGACGCGCAATCGCATTCTGGGCACGCTGCATTATTCGGTGGACGCCACAATCAGGCGAGACCATCTGACGTACGCGATCGTTGGAACCGAACGCGTCGACCGTCACGCGATTGCACGACGCGACACCGCGATTATCGAGGTGATCGTGGTTGAGAACCGTCAAAGTCGAAAGAAAACGCCCAATGGGTATATCCGTACCGGACTCGCCATCCGTCGTTTCACGCGCCGCGGCATGGGATCCCGATCACGACGAACGGGCACCGGCCGTGATGATGGTGGACGATTCAATCCAACGTGTCGAGCGAACACTGGATCAGCTTTCCGAGCTGTGTGATCTGGTTGACACGGAGTGCGAGTATACCGTGACGAAGCCGGATTTCTTTGTTCCGGAGACGTTTCTCTTATCGGTTATCATGCCGATCTACAACGAACGTGCGACACTCCCGGAGATCCTGGCGCGCGTCGCGCGGATCCCGCTGCGCAAGGAGCTGATCCTGGTCGACGACTGCAGCACCGACGGCACGCGCGACCTCCTTGCGGAGTTCGCGTGTGCGGCGGATGTTCATCTCCTCTGCAAGGACCAGAACGAAGGCAAAGGGGCGGCACTCCGGTCCGGGTTCCAGCAAGCCCGAGGGGATATCGTGATCGTCCAAGACGCGGATCTTGAATACGATCCGCGCGACATCCAACACCTGATCCGGCCAATCCTGCAGGACGACGCGGATGTTGTCTACGGTTCAAGATTTCTTGGTGGTGCGCGGCAGGACCCGTCACGATTGCATCGCTGGGGTAACGCGCTGCTGACTCGGGCGTCGAATTTGGCGACGGGCCTGAATCTGACCGACATGGAGACGTGCTACAAGGCAATCCGCCGTGATCTGCTGGAGGATATCGTGGTACGGCAGAATCGATTTGGTTTCGAACCGGAAATCACGGCGAAGCTCGCACGACGCGGATGCCGTTTCATGGAAGTTCCAATAGCATACGACAGTCGCGGGTATGGCGACGGCAAGAAAATCGGGGTTCGCGATGCGTTCGAGGCCCTCTATTGCATCGCTCGCTATGCGGTGGACGACTCTTAGAACATGTCCTTTTCAGTATATAGCCACGCGATTGGCAGTGATCGAAAACGGGTTGAAATCCGTCCGGATTTGTCGGCATTCACATAGTAGGTAACCAATAGCCGACCGTGACCGAAGGTGACGCTTACGTAGGAGTAGTTCTCGCCTGGCGTGGATTCCAGATTCTGCTTGTGCGTCCACGTTGTTCCGTTATCGCGGCTGATTGCCACGGTCAAGGGTCGGCGCGGCCCACCATGTCCCGAACCCGAGACAAAGACATCATTCCAAATCAGCACCAGATCCCCAGTGGAAGGAATGCGCCGCACCGTGGCCGGAGCTTCCGGGGCACGCACATTCCACGACTTCGCCGGCGTCCAAGTCATTCCCTGATCGCGTGAACAGCTGACAGCGATGTGGCCCAACTGTGTCCGCAGGATCATAAGCAGGCGACCGTCGTCCAGTTCGAGTACCTCCGGTTCCATGGCGCCGCGTTTGGCATAGTCGACCTGGCCACGACTCCGCCGCCACGTCCGGCCGGCGTCGTCCGACAGAAAGCAGCACGCGACAAAATGATTCACCTTGGAGACGTCGCGCGTCGACGCGACGGGACAGATCAACCGTCCACTTCGTAGCCGCGTCACGCGATCGTTGTTCATGACATGGTAGCCTGCCACGTTGGTCACCGTGATCGGCGCCGCGAACGACTTGGCTTCGTCATCCGACACGCGCAGCATCACTTTCAGGTCACCAGGCGAGTTTTTCACGAGGTAGAACATACCGATTGGCCAGCGGTCCGGCGTGGGCGGCGTGAGTCGCCGCAGCGTCACCGACATGACGTTTTGCAGTCCGACGTTTTCCTGCAGCTCGAAGGCCGAGCTCCATTTGCGGCCGCCATCCGCCGAATAACGGCCAACAATGTGCGCGCGCCCGAAATCGGATGCGCTCTGCTGGAATTCCGTGACCGCCAGCAACAACCGGCCATCGCGCAGCGTCACCACGGACCCTTCCGAGTACCGTGGGTGCTCGGTCGTCGCGGGGAACGGATCGTTGACGATTATCGTATCACGGGCAGGCGGCGCCGGCCCGGCCAACACCAGCAGCGACTCGGCCGCTCGGAGACGCGCGTCGAGATGCGCGTCGTCCAGCATCTTGATAAGATCGGGTTTCAGGTCGACGGCGCGCGCGTCGGCCGCGAAAGTCGCCGCATAGGTTCGGATCGCGGGATCTTCACTCTTCAGGTTGCGCGCCAACTGGGCCATTCCACGCGGATCACCGAGCGCCGCCAACGCATGACTGAAATACGCTTGCGCGAGCGGGTCTTGGTGACGCTTTGATGCGGCACGCACCGCCGGAATATCGCCCGCATTGCCAATTCGGGCGAGCACCCAGGCAGCGACCCGCGCAAGTTCCGGGTCCGAGCTGCGCAGTTGCGCGCGCAATAGCTCGAGCGCTTGCGGGTTGCCCCACCGTCCCAGCGCGGCTGCCGCCATCAAGGCCGCCCGCGGATCGGATTTATCCCGCAATACCGCCAAGAGTCGGCGACCGTCACCGATTTCGTTCACCTTGTACAAACTCTCGCAAGCATGCCCGTGAGCATAGGGATCCTTCTTGCCCAGGATGGCCAGCAGCACGGAAATCATCCCTCGGTCGCCCGCGCGGACTAATTCCCGCGCCAGCCCGCATCGGTGCTGATCATCCGTTTCCAATGGCAGTTTCGGACTCAGTAACCGCCGCACTTCGTCCCCGCGCCCCGCACGTGTCAACCCCTCGGCCGCATGCATCGATGGCCAGAAGTCGTCGGCTCGTACGGCCGCCTCCAATACGTCAATACACTTGCCGGCCGTCGCCGCGTCGAGTACCAGCGTCTTGGCAGGCACACCAGCAAGCACGCGCGGTGAATTCGATATAAGCCAGCCGAACATAAGTGCGCAGCCAACACCGAGTACGAAGCCATTCCGGTGATAATTCACGTTGTTCTCCATCGATTACAAACCCGTCCCAATGCGCGCAACCCGCAAACACAAGGGCGTACGCCCTTGTTCCGCGGCGCTCCCGTTGTTCGCTTGGAAACATGCGCGCACGCTGCGCGCATGTGGCAGCCTAAGAATCTAACGAGGTTTCACCTCCAACCAACTGACGCATGGCGGCGCGGTGGAGACCTTCGGTCGCACCCGTGCGGGGTCAGGAGACCCGCGCACAGCGCTCGGTCCCTTTGCGCTTCCTGCCACCGCCGGGTTTATCCCGGTGGAGCGCTGATTTTGCACTACTCCGGCCTCAACTCACCAACGTTCCCGTCACCGCCGGGTTTATCCCGGTGGAACGGTGATTCTGCACTACGCCGCCTCAACTCACCAACGTTCCCGTCACCGCCGGGTTTATCCCTATTACAACAGAATCCGCGTGATTTGGCCAGTTGAATCAACCGGCTTGCGATGG
>CAZSOG010000692.1:0-3943 GCA_964607555.1 uncultured Pirellulaceae bacterium
CCAACTGACGCACGCCGGCGTGGCGGAGACTTTCGGTCGCTTCCGTGCGGGGTCAGGAGATCTGCGCACAGCGCTGTATTCTCTCTTACCTCTCCTCTCTCACCTAACAACGGCACCCGGACCATCCCAACCCAACCACTTTCTTCCTAATTCCTAACTCCTAACTCCTATTCGCGTCAACTCCCAGTCGCGCGAATATGATTCGAACTTCGCGACCACGAACGGTCGATCGCGCTACTTGTGGTCTTTTCTGGTGTCCGCGACCTGGCTTGGCAGACCATCGTACGGATTCTTTCGAGTCACGGTCCGAAGGAAATAAAATCGATCGCGAAGTCCGTGCCTGGTCCGACCGCGGGGTCAAGTCGCAGCGCGGTGACCGCACCACGCCAGCGAACGTTCGTGCCCAGGTTGACACGGTATTCGTGAAACTTGCCGTCGCCGATCAAGTCAATGTGAACACTTTGTGTTTCACCTTGTGCGGATATCTGCGTGGCCCAGAACAGCTGCGCGCGATCGTTCTTGCTGCTGCGCATCCGCAGCCGCAAGGTCCGCATGCGCCGCGCATCGATCTGAACCGGCGGTCCGGCAATGATCGGGTCGGCGGTCGTCGATCGGCCCACGAGCATGCCGCCTCGAACTTGTGCATCGAGACCCCCGGATGGAGACCATCCTTCGGCATCGCCATCCGTATTAAACTCCCAAGACGTTTTTGTTGCTACCGGGGGTAGGTCGTAAGGACCCCGTCCAACATCGCTCGGGACAAGATTGGGCGGATAATCTCCGGGTTCACAGAAGGCGGAGCGCAAGGCATCCAAGTCGGCGAATCCGTTTTCCGCATAGGGTTCGATATAGCTTCCTTCGCCCCATTCGTTCCAGGGTCCCAGGACAACGATGTTCTTCTTATTCTGGTCGGCATACGTGCGTACCGCGCGGCAGAGTTGGCCGAATAACTCGGGTGTGCGCCCGTACACGACGCGGGCCTTGTTCTTGTGCCATGGCCGGCTGTCCCAGCCGGTATCGACAACCGGATAGTAGTCCAGACCGGCACGCCGGGCGTCGGCTGCCCGCCAGACTTCGGGGCTTGTCTTCACCACTTCTTCATAGCCGAAGTTGCGGTGCCCCGCGCGGGCGGCGGCCAGCTGAAACGTGTGGTACGACGTGAAGGCCTCGTAACCTTCGGCCTTCAACTGGCGACAGTTTGCTTCGGATTCGTGGGAACTCATCGCAACGAAATAGATGCCCGGCAATCCAGCGGCGCGCGCCATCTTGCGTGACATGGCGTACAGCTCGGCTGCCTTTTCCGTACCACCGACGTCGCGACGAATGTTGGCCGGCGCCCAGATGAACACGGCCGGACGGCCGTCGATCCGATAGTATTCGTCCATGTGGAAGTAATGGTTGATCCAATACTGCGTGACATTCTTCCAGTCCTCGACGGAATGCGTCCCGGGGGGATTGTGATTGGCCCACATGACGGCCCACTTCAGGTGCTTGCGGTACCGTGCTTTCATGTACGCACTCTGTAACCAATGTTCCAGTTGCCGATGGCCCTGGGACCAGTACCAGTCGACCATGAAGAAATCAACGCCGTGCTCGACCGCCCATTTGATTTGCCAGTCGGCACATTCCGGGTTTGATTCGTCGTACCAGCCCAATACCGGCTTGCGCATCGGATAGTCCAGAATCGGCCGCCAGCGCGCCATGTCCGACCACCCGGGAAAATAGAACGCGCCGATCTGGTACCGGCTGCGTACCGGATCTGGTGCCGGAACGTATTTGGCGGCTCTACCCGGTCGCTGTGGATCTTCGCCGGGCAGGACGGGAACAGGCGTCATGTGAATCGCCGCCTCGGCGGTGGCCGGTTCCACGCCGGCGGCCGTGATGCGAACGCGTATCGGGATGCTCCCGACGCGTAATCCTTTGAGTTTCCACGTCACTTGCTTGGGAAGATCAAGAGAGATCGGATCGAGAGGTTGCCTGGCCGGACTGATTATTGTCACCGAGTCTGGGCCCGAGAGCGTTGCGAACACTTTTTCGGCCGGTGTGCCTCCGAGATTCCGCACCTGACAAACAACGGTTGCCGGCCGGCCGACACGGTTGATACCGTCGGCCGGTCCCAGGTAAACAATCTCCAACTCGGCCGGGCCGCACGGTTCGCGCGCCACTTCGACGGACTCGATCGTGACAATCGCGCCGGGCGCGTCGGACGGGCCCACGCCCAGCATGATGATCTGGTCCGACCAGGCGGCCAGCGTGCTCATGTCGATATTGTATGTGTGCATCCGCCCATCCGCGCGAATCGCGAAACTGACGGATCGCCAGCCGAAATGGTTGTTGCTGGCACAGTAGATGGTCCCGGTCGTGCCCTGGGAAACCGTCATGCGCACGGCCACGATCGGGTGTTCGGCCGCCGTTATGTTAATCACGGGGCTGATCAGTGTCGCCGTGCCCGTGGCGCTGGTGATACGGAGCCCGTTCGATGTGGCTGAGAAGCTGGCGATGCCTTGGTCCGGGTGCCAGTCGCGTGCGTCATTGTGAAACTGCCATGATCGGGCCATCGAGCGTGCGATCGACACGTCGTCGACGATACCAATACTCTCGAGTTGGATCGATGCGTCGGCTGGCGGATCGAACCGAAGACGCACGATATGGCCTGCTTTGTGCCAGAACGGCCGGATCCGATAAATGTGCATTCGACCGTCGCCGAGCACCGAAAACCGGACACTCTTTTGTTGACTGAAGCCACCATATTTGCCTTTGAGCGTCTCGGTCCAGAATAGCTCGGCGTCGCCCGAGCGGTTGCTCGTCATGCGGAACTCGATCTGCTGGGTCGGTGTCGCTTCAAGCGAAAAGATGGGCCCCAAGAGGATTGGATCGGCACCGACGGCGCGCGCACACAGCCGCCCGTTTGCCACGATAATGTCCGCCATGTGCGCGTTGGGTGCCCAGCCAAGCAATTGGCCGGGGTCGCTGAAACGCCAGGTCTGCACGGGTTTCAGCGACGCACCATCATTGCCGACAGTCGCACTGTTCGGCAAGATCAATGGAAACGCGAGCCACCACAGTACTAATCGGATCGAGAGTCTCGTCATGTCGTTCTCCAAAGGTGGGTCGGTTCTCCGAACCGGCGCACGCGCCGCCCGATATCCAGTTGGGCGGCACAGGTAGGTCGGTTCTCCGAACCGACCGCAACCCCGCCCCAACCGCATGTCCTTGCGCGCCTGCCCCGCCTCCCCACCGCGCAACCCCTATCCCAAGCCTTCTCCCCGCCGACAACCCGCCAAGACCACGCGGGCGACGGCGCCCAGAACGGCTCGGAGAGCCGCTCTACCTTTAACGCCCAAAAAACGATTCGCGGCGCGGTTCGAACAACCTCGCGACCTCTGCCTCGCTCGAGCGTGCTTTCGCTTCATCGGTATCGTTCATGATCCCATGTCGACCATTCTGGTTCAACCTTCCCTACAACGATTGTCAGGAAAACAACGTACGCCGCGCTGCGCTGCGAGCAAGACAATCGATCCAACGTACGGGCACACACTGGCTTGCCATGAGTTGATGCGGGATTCACCGCGCCGGCTCCACACATGCGGTGGGGATGATGGTATAGTAAGGACCTGCCACGCGCCGATCGAGATTTGAGGTTCAATGCCCTGCACCGCCCCGAACAGATGCGTGCTTGGGCCCAAGACGCGGGACTGACGGATTGCAAAGTGATGGGCAAAGGCGCGATTTCCGCCGCGGACCCGCAGGGCGGCTGGTTGCTGTTCAGGAAAAATAGGCACAACGAGCAGGCGTAACTGTTCATGGACCAGAAGAAAGAGAACACTAATCGACGCTAATTCTCGCTAATATCGGAAAACCTCACCTTGAAATGCCTTCGACTTTTCTACGACCTGCCGGATTCATGTTGAGTGTTGCAGACTTTTCAGGGCGGTATCATTAG
>CAZSOG010000693.1:0-3936 GCA_964607555.1 uncultured Pirellulaceae bacterium
CATGGTTACGGCGTTCGCATCGATAGACGCGAACCACGCCCTGAAAGAACATGATTTCGGGAAACTCCCGCAGTGATTCGGAATCTTCTCGCCAGACCGCCGGCAACGGCTCCGTACGCCAGTTCAGCGTGTAACCGGTCGTGTCCATAACCCAGATGGCCGATCTGTCTAACTGTTGCAACGCTGCTTTGCCGCAGGCGTCCGCCGGGCGGAAGATCGGGCCGCCCATGTAGTGGGAGATTCGCCCGCGCGGCAGGTACAGAATGGGCGTTGTCTTGCCGCGTAGATAACGCCGAACACTGTAGTAGATGCACGGATGCGTGACCACGACCGGCTCGTCGTCGCGCATATGCCGCGTAACATACTCGACGGCTCCCTTGATTCCCGGTCGGGAGTCCACCTGAAGTTCGTCATGGTAGAAATAGTGCGTGTAGAATACACCTCCCACCACCAATAGACCAGTAAACGCGACGCCGACATGCCGCGGCTCGAAACGGCACAACAGGCCCGCCAAACCGCACAGCGCGGCAATGTAGGCGAATAGATAATAACGCGAATTCACGATCGGAACGGACAGCAGCGAGACGGCGACGCTGGCGCCGACGGGGACCAGGACCAATGCCAATAGCAGCCCGCGTCCCGCATTGGGACGCCACGCCAAATAGGCGACGATCGCGATGGCAACGCACGTCACGACGATCGACAAGAGATGATCAGGTACGGCACCCGCATTCACCGGGAAAACCAACTCCTGACATGCGTCCGGCAAACTCCACCAGGTGATTTGAGAAATCCAGTATTCTTCCGCGACGCGTTGCCTCTGGCGCAACAGTACAGGCAACCACGGCAAATATATTGCGCCGGCCGCCGCCAACGCGATGGCCATGCGCGGGAAACGGCCATTCAATGAGCCCCGTCGCGATTTCACCAAGAGATAGCCAATTGCGAACAGTCCTTGGGCGAGGGCTGAAAACAGCCCATAGTTGTGCGTGTACATCAGCGCCGCCGCCGTCAATGCATAGCCCACATACCAACGCAAACGGTTCACGCGCAACGCACGCAGCAAGAGCCAGGAACTCCACACCAACAGCGCGGTGGCCATCGTGTACATCCGGGCCTCTTGCGACCAGAAGATGTGCAGGGTGCTGGTTGCCAACAAGGCGGCCGCCGTCAGTCCGGCCAACCGTGCACGCTCAGGCTCAAATCGATCACGCCCGTGCGAAAAGGCCTCAACGACCAGTCCGTAGACACCGATGATCGTCGCCCCAGCCATCAGCACCGAAAAAAACCTTAGCGTTACCATCCCATCACCCAGCACGTCCGCCCAAAGACGTAAGGCCACGTAAAACAATGGCGGGTGGACATCACGGCCCGTGCGATCGATCATTTCAGACCATGAGAAATCGTGAATGAGGCGATCGGAGAACGCTTCGTCAAACCAGAATGTTCGAGTGGACAGGCCGTGGCATCGTAGTCCCATTCCCGCAAGTACGATGACTGCCAAGAGGAGTGACGCTTTTCTCGTTGTCATGGTGCTTTTCTTGCTACCGCGGCATCAATGTGTGCGTGGCCGCACGCGCGCTTTCAATGACGCCGGTCTCTTTTCGCAATTCCCGTGTCACCTGTCTACGAATCGTCAAGAGCCCAATCATCATCTTCCATGAGTCGCGTACCAGATGAAGTTGCGACCCGGCCACTTCGTGCCAACTTACGCCGACTTCGGCGATACGAAGTCCACGCAAGCGCGCGGACACCAGAATGAAGATGTCGAACAAATAATCGTCGCGCGGACACGACGCGAACAACTGGCGCGCGATCGGGCCGCGAAACATCTTGAACCCGCACTGCGTGTCACGTACATCCAGTGCAGTCAGACGCCGCGCTAACGCCGCGAAGCACCAGCCCACGGCTTGCCGATACCACACGCGCGTTCGTGCCGGCGACCGACCGACCCGGCGCGATCCAATCGCCACGTCGTTTCCTTCGCGCAACGCGTTTCGCAGCTTTGCTTCCTCCGCAATGGGACAGGCGCCATCGGCGTCGGCGAACAGGACAACGTCGCCTCGGCTTGACGCAACGCCAATCCGAACCGCCTTGCCCTTGCCGCCATTCGCCGGAAGCCGAAGTAAGCGTAACTGCGGCCAGGTGCGTGCGATGGAATTGACGATGCGCGCCGTGGCGTCGGTGCTGCCATCGTCCACGACGATAACTTCATACGCGTCGCCGAAGACTTTGCCGGCATATTCCCGAACGGTTTCCAGAAACCGCGGCAATCGCCGCGCTTCGTTGTAGGCCGGAATCACAAGCGAGAATCCGGGGGAAGAGCAACTGGCCGACGTCGCGGACCCGGAATAATCGTTCGTTGCAGTCGCATGTTCCATCTGCTCGTTCGTGCCGACGGCGTCTGACGCAGGTCGTTCAACCACTCCACTCCCGCCAGCGTCAGTCAGACGCGGTCCCGCGGCGATCGTCGGACGCTTACGCCAAGTCCCGACAACATCCCCTGCCATGGCACAATCTCCCCCATTCGATATCGGGACAGTGTTTGGATCGGGTCCTGGCCGAGCAACGAATCTGACAAGCGCGGCCAATCCGCGCTGCCACCGATTGCACACGGTCAGATACGCACGTCATCGCATAGTGTGCACCTGCATTGCAGGAAAATCAAACAATCACGGTGATTGTTTGATTGGCGGTGCCGTCGCGATCGACGCGGATGCTCCGTATCATGAATCGTCCGGGCTAGTCCGCTTTGGTCTGCGCTTCGAGTTGGCTAAGGAGTGCGATGAGTTCAGGAATGATCCGGCGCAGATGCATCTTTTCCTCAGCGTGGAGTCGTATCGGACGGCACTCGTCAAGTACAGGCATGAGAATCATGCCCATTATTCGACAATGGTTCAGGGACTCGGTGATGAGCTCTTCGTGTGAATCGAGATTTCGGACTGCACCCACGGCGGCGGTGTTCACGCAAGCATCGGGCGCACTTCGTCTTGAGCAATTGCTGCCGCGCGGAACCCCGATGAATCTCATGAGGGATTTCTTCGTGAGTTTGGCTCCGGAGCCGCGAAATTCCGCCAAGAAACGACGGAATTCGGTTGCAGGGATCGAGGCAACGGCCTGCCATCGAGTCGACTGGTTTTGCGTTATGCCGAGATCGTGGAGACGCGGACGAGCACTCCCAATTCCCGACCTGCGGTCGCCGCCGCGAAGTGGCAATGCCTGCAGCATTTCGCCCGCGCGACGCTCGGCGCGCAGTACCAATTCCGTCGCCCTGTTTTGTATCTCGATGTCGCATCCCATGATGCGGGCCCACCGGCGCACCAATTTGGCTTCGCTGATAACCTCCTTGATTGCGCCGAACGATTCAGCGCGGGCGAGCGCTGCGGTGGCACGCTCAAGCACCGCCGCAATGTCTGCCACGGAATGAACAGCCAATGAGTGACTGTTGGGCGGAATCGCTGCTGTCTTTTTGCGATGCTCAAGCATGGGAGCTGCCTCCACGCTACATGTCATGATGAACGGGCCCGGTGGAATCGTGCGCCGGATCGCGCGAGTATTTGAGCTCCAATCCTACAAGCAGCCACGAGAAGTACCGTGGACCAAGTGCTCGAGATGAGTTGCTGCGCCGGCACGGTGTGTGCCGGCCGACCGGACCCCGCAACTTGCAAAAAATCTGCCCGAACCACCCACGACAAGCTCCCCTCGGCCTTAACGACGATTAGCTTTGTCGATTGAAAAGAAAAGCCTCCTGCCCGCACAGTCCACGAACTGCCATGATGGACCACCCAGTAATTTAACAAGATTACCCCCCCCCCCGTCAAGAAAAATCTTGCGGTTTTTTGAAAAAGTAATTGTTTAGCCGATTGGAGCAAATTGTCGGGTCAAAGACCCCCACGGGCTTGCCCCGTGGGTGAACGAGTCTCGTCAGCTAAAACG
>CAZSOG010000694.1:0-3929 GCA_964607555.1 uncultured Pirellulaceae bacterium
ATCGCCCGGTCGCACCCGGAGTGAAAAGATGGTCGAGTCCCTCAATACGGCCGCCGCATCACCCGCGAATTCCGCTCGATCCTCGGCACGCCCCAGGTCGATGAAAACGGGTTGCGACGACTCGCCGACCAATTCAAATCCGCCGGTCCCCGACGACGTTGGTTGCTGCCGAAACGCGCTCATCGCTATGATCAGGAAACTCGCGGTGGCGATCAGCCCGATGGTCAGCGTGCTCCGCAATGGATTGCGTGCGGCACTGCGCGCGGCCAGGCGTGTCAGCGCGAACGATCCGTCGACCAGCGACTCGTGCGCCCCGCCAATGCGGAGCGATTGCCAGAGACGCACCAGCCATGCCGCCAGGACCAGCGTGCCGACACCGACAAACGCGCCCGCCCGTGCCTCGCCCTCGAGCGACGCGCCCGCGAATACCAAGACGATGGCCATGGCGAGCAGCAGTATCTGGGTCGCGACGCCCCAGCGCGACGGTCGGGCTGGGCCCGTTGCCGCCGTCTCCACGACGCCGCGCAGCAACTGGCAGGCCGAAACGCCTCGTGCGCGCCAGATACTCACGGCAATCGTCAGCGTCGATACCAGGCTGCCGGCCGCGCAGCCGATCAGCAGACTCCGTACCGTCCAGTGGTAGTGTAGAAACGGCGTGCCGATCGCGCCGAGCCACCACGAATGGCTGCCCAACGCGGCCAGGATGAGTCGTGCGTAGCCAATGCCGATCCCGCTTCCCAATATGCCGCCCAGGGCTGAAACGCACAGGCCTTCGATCAGCAGCAAACGGCGCGTTCGCGCTGCCGGCCACCCGACCGCCAAGAGCAAGCCGACCTGCGCCGCACGCCGCTCGAATCCCAAACGAAACAGGATCGCAACCAGCATCAAAGCCGCCGCAATCACGAAGAAACTGAGCATCAAGAACAATACGTCGAACGGCGTGTTGCCCGAGGAGGCCTCCAGCTGACGCCGCTTCAACGGAATAAAATCGAAGCCAAGACGATGCCCGTCCTTCGCTAACTGCGTTAGCAGCCGGTCACGGATCGATGCTTCGGTCACCCCCGACGCAGCCGGGATTCGAAACGAGGTCGCGTGTCCGAATCGGCTGCCCCACAAACGACGGCCCGTTGCCAGGGCCACGAAGGCCTTCGGTGTCGTGCCATACTGTTGCCAATACTCGTCGTCGGCCGGCGCGATGCGGTCGTAGTCGATGGTAAACGGCACCTCCCACGCGTCGATCGAGCGCTGGTCGGTGACGCCTTCCACTTCCGGCGTTAGAGCGGGGTCATTCGCCATCGTCGGGGGCGAATCGAAATGCAGTCGCCGGGCCGGCAGATAAGGTTTGTTAGGACGCGTCAACGGCGTGATCGCCGCGACGCGCAATAGCGCGGTGGCCTCCACGGATTGTCCATGAGACGTCTCCGGCTTGAAGTAAGTGATTTCGATCTGGTCGCCCACCGACGCGTTCATCTGGTTCGCCGCCCAGTCGGTCAGGACGATTTCATCGGCGCCAATCCGCTTGATCGGCTGTCCGTCCCCCGCCACCAGCCGAAAGTTGCTCGATGGATCGATCGCCGTAACCATCGAGTACGGCACGGGACGCTCATCCTTTTGCTGATCCGAGTCGTGTTTCCGCAACAAGTTAGCCAGATATGTGAAGACGGGCTGCGCATCGGTGTCGGCGAAGGCATGCGCGACTGCCTGTTCCACTTCTGGTGACAAGATCATGCGCGCACTACTGATGCTGAAGTAGTCATAAATTACACGCTCGGCGGGCGCGTCCGGCGCCCGATATGTCAGCCGTGGGTGCTTTACGACCAGCCCGAGATCCGTGCACGTTGGCCGTAACGCCGCGGCCAGGTCGTGACTCACCCGCGCGGGGGGGGGACGCTCGACCGAGTCCCCCGCGACCAGGATCGCGTTGATTTTTCCAGGCTGCCGCAGCGCCTGCTGGATCGTGTCCAGAGATAGAAAGGCATTCAATGGCGTGCGTTGCGAAGCACGCATCGCAAACGCGCCAAGTCCCTCATCCGCGATGATATCGACCACCGTCAGACGCGGCAGATTGCGAATCCGATCCGTTTTCTTGCCGAGTGGACTATCCGCCGGGATATCTTCCGGCTTGGGTAACCGCACGGTCACCTGATCGCCCACCCGCGCGCGGAGCTGCGTGGCGAGTGCATGATTGAGCACGATGTGGCCGTCGCCGGGCAGGTGGCGCGGCCGCTCGGCTGCATTGCCAAAATCCCAGAACGTCGCTTTCGGTCCGTGTTTGCCGAGTTGTACCGGGGTTGCGATCACGCCCACGTTCGCCGCGCGATAGATGCCTCCCGAATCACGCCGCTCGACCGTGCCGTTGACAAACAGCAATGCCCCCATCGCATCCCGGTAATGGTCCTTGAAATGCGCATTCGATACCAGTTCCTGGACCAACTCCTGGCGAAAAAAACGATCGACGACCAATACCTCGTCGATCATCCCGAGGCGGTCCAACGTCAGATGTCGCAGGCTGCCGCGTACACTGTCACCGACCAGCAACGCGCCGACCAGCACGGCCGTGGCCGCGGCCACGCCCAACGCGACGACCAAGTGCATCCTCCAGTGATACACCAAACCGCGGGTTATCACACGAAAGAACGTCACCGTTTCATCCTCCCAACTCAATCGGTTTCATGCCGCTGCCTTCAAATTGCCGTTGTCAAGCTGCAACCGTTGGTCAAGCAACTCGGCCAGCGCTGGGCTGTGCGTGACCACGATCAACATCGCGTCTTCCTGCTGCTGCAACTCGATCAGCAAACGCCCGATCATCATGGCATTGGTCTGGTCTAGATTCCCGGTCGGTTCGTCGGCCAACAATAGCTTGGGGGCGCGAATCAACGCCCGGGCCACGGCGACGCGGCCCCGCTCGCCGCCCGATAGTTCCGCCGGACGATGATCCAGACGTTCCTGGAGCCCCACGCGCGTCAGCAGGTCGCGCGCGCGGTCCCGATCCGCATCCGCCGGCGCGCCCTCCGCCAACACCGGAATGAGCACGTTTTCCATGACCGTCAACTGCGGAAGAAGATGGTGATCTTGAAAGATAAACCCGATGTGCCGGTTGCGGAAATGGGCCAGTTCCGGCTCGGGAAGCGTGTAGGGATTGTTTTGTTCGAGAACGACCGAGCCGGCCGTCGGTGGATCCAAGGTGCCAATCACGTGCAATAACGTGCTCTTGCCCGAACCACTCGGACCAACGATCGCGAGACTCTGGCCGAGCGACAGCTCCAGGCTCACATCACGTAACACGCGCAGCGGCTCGGCACGCGTTGGGTATTGCTTCACAATGTGTTCGACAACCAAGTCAGCCATCAATCAATCTCCTCAAAACTTTACGCGGTCGTGATGTGTTGCTTGCCCCACGCCGTGGTGGGCGCGGCCGTTGGCCCACGGCGCCGCGCGCCCGACTCAAATCGCACTCGATTATCTTCCTCAGCCACTATGGTTTCTTGATTCATTAGAGTCCGGCAAGCAGTGTTTGGCAACCGAGCCCATAGAACGAGTATTCGATATCGCACTCCGTATCCCAAGCGGCGGCCAGGAAGCCACCGCCCGCCTGTTCTCGAGCCGCCACGAAACGGCGGGCGGCGGCGCGATCAATGGCATCCAGACCGTCGAGATCCGCGAGCGTCAGCAACGTGGTGAACGTACTGAGCAGGTCGGCGACGGGGATGCGTGAATTGGCGAGAAATCCACCTTCGCCATTCTGCATTCGGGCCAGAAATCCGCAGGTGCGCGCGGCAAGGTCGGCATCCAGCGAGTTGAGGATTTTCAGGGTCCCAATCGCCGCGGCGGTCGGGTTGGTGCCCGGCCGCTTGGCCACACGGATCTCCAGAAAGCCACCCCCGGCTACTTCGCGGGCACGCACGAATGTGGCGATCGCATCGGGGTCC
>CAZSOG010000695.1:0-3922 GCA_964607555.1 uncultured Pirellulaceae bacterium
TCGAACCGCCTTGGCCGAAGGCCATATTCATCGTAGCCTGGGCCAAAGGGAGCGTCAGCGACCGACGGCCCAGGTTCACGATCGGAAAACGATTCCTTTGGCTGAAAGCCATATTCAACCTCGCGCTCGGCCGAAAACCGATGCCGGTTCCACCGCCGTACTGAGGCTGTCAACCCCGACTTTTTAACCTAGGCCCCGGGGCTACGGTGTCGGTTCGATGCCGATGCTGATGTGTTTGGTTTCGAGGAACGCGTCGAGCCCTTCGGTGCCGAGCTCGCGGCCCCAACCGCTCTGCTTCATGCCCCCGAACGGGCACTGACTGGTGGCCGGAACGGTATGATTGATCCCGACGGTTCCAGCCTCGAGTGATTCCGCCAGCCGCCATGCACGCGACAAATCGCGCGTAAACGCGTACGCCGCCAGCCCATACCGGGTGGCATTGGCGGATCGCACGGCCTCGGCCTCGTCGTCGAAAACAGAGATCGGCGCGACCGGCGCGAACGTCTCGTCCCGCATGCAGACCGCATCGTCTGGAACTTCGGCTAATAGGGTCGGCTCGAGGTAATGGCCGGTCGTGCTGCCCTCCCACCGTTTGCCTCCACACAAGACTTTCGCGCCACGGTTCACGGCGTCCGCGACATGTTCGAGCGCCCCGTCGAGTGTTTGCTTATCAATCAACGGACCGATTTCCACGCCGTCTTCAAAACCGTCGCCCACCTTGAGTTCACGAACGGCCTCAGCGAGTGCCGCCGTGAACGTGTCGGCGATCGACCGTTGAACATAGATTCGATTTGCGGCGATGCACGACTGGCCCGTGTTGCGGAACTTGGCGATCACGGTTCCTTCGACGGCCTGTTCGATATCCGCATCGTCGAAGACGAGCACCGGAGCGTGGCCACCCAACTCGAGTGACAGCTTGGTCAGATTCCGAGCGGCGCCACGGACCAGATGTTGGCCGACCGCGGTGGAACCGGTGAAAGTGATTTTTCGGCAGACGGGATTGTCGAGCATTTCCGCACCGATCATTGCCGAATCACCGACGACCAATTGGAACACGCCTGGCGGCAAGCCGGCCTCATCGACGGCTTCGGCCAGCATCACCGACGAGAGGGGGGTGGCGCTGGCGGGCTTCAGGATCACGGGACAGCCGGCGGCCAGCGCCGGCGCGGCTTTGCGCACGGCCAGCACCAAGGGGAAATTCCAGGGCGCGATCGCGCCGACCACTCCCACCGGGACGCGCAGCACCATGTGCCGTTTTTCCGGAACCTGCTGGGGAACCACGCGGCCGTAGCCGCGTTGCGCTTCACCCGCGTACCAGCGCAGGTGATCGATCGTGACCCCGAGTTCACCGCGACTCTGGGCCAAGGGCTTGCCGTTTTCCAACGTGATCATGCGCGCGAATTCATCCGCGCGGCGCTCGATAATATCGGCGATCTTGTCGAGAAGCGCACCGCGTGCACGTCCGGGCGTTGCGCGCCAATCCGCCCACGCCCGGTCGGCATCGGCGATCGCGCGGCCGACCGCAGGCCGCTGGACCGTTCCCACATGCGCGATGATTTCGCCCGTCGCCGGATTCTCGACCGCCAGCGGATTCTCCGGCGCGACCCATTTTCCATTCAAATACAATCGGCGCAGCGCGTTCGTCCTGTCGCTCATCGTGTCGTCTCCATCACCATGCGTGTCAACGGATACGTGTTCTTCAGGTCGTCAGTTCGTCGACTGACGCATCCATGAACTCCTGGTGCTTGTCGCCGATCCAGTACCGCGCACCGGCCAGGCACCAAATGAAGTGCAATTCGTCCTCCTGACTGAATACCGGATGGTAGTTCAGCAAGGGAATCGTCGCGGCATCCAGTCTGTCCATGCTATGCACAAAGGTCTTGGACTCTTCGTCGGCGTACACTTCCATCGCACCGCGACCTTGCGTGAACAGATAGATTTCCTCCTGATCGGTGTGATTATGCGGTGGCCAGGCACGCGTATGCGGCTGGTAGATCGTGTAGCCGGCGACCAGTTTATCGGCGGGTTCGGTCACATCGAACATCAGAAACACATCTTTACCGTCGAGGTGGCGAATCCGCGCCGCGCGGGTGCGGATGTCATCCCATCGCGAATGGAACGCCGGATGCTGATTCTCCGCGGGCGCGCGGCATACCGCCAACAAACAGTCCGTATCCGACGCGTTGATGATTCGGTACGCCGTGCGTAGCGGCACATAGAGCGTGTCATAATAGGACAATTCGTACGGTGCATGTTCCAGCTCAACACGTACCGCACCCTGCAGGCAAAACAGGAGTGCTTCCTCGGCACGATGGAAGAGTTCGTCACTGACCGCGTGCGGCGCCACTCGATATGTGCCGTAGGTCAGCAGTTCCAAGTTCGAATTGCGCGGATTGGTTTTCTGCCGGTACTCGAACTGCCAGGCATCCGCTTTCAGCAAGTGTGCCGGCTGGACATCGGATTCGTGTTGTTTCATGGAATTACATCCGTTGTATTTTCGTGGCGTCGATCGATGGCCGCTTCACTTGCCATCCCAGGAGACGGTCTCGCCGGCGTGCGGTTGCACGACACGTACGGCATTTCCGTACCGCAGGCGCGCCGTCCGGCCGGCGATCGATCGGAGTGTCGCCAATGTGAGTTTACCGTTCTTCCAGTCAATATCAACCTCGAATCCCCCGCGGGCGCGGAGGCCGGTAACGGATCCCGTTGGCCAAGCGTGGGGCAGCGCGGGCAGCAATTCAATCTCGCCGGCGTGACTTTGCAGCAGCATCTCGGCCATGCCGGACGTACCACCGAAATTCCCGTCGATCTGAAACGGCGGATGCGCGTCGAACAGATTCGGGAACGTGTTACCGGCCAACGCTTCGACGAGCATCTTATGGGCGTGATCGCCGTCCAGCAGCCGGGCCCAGCAGTTGATTTTCCATGCTTTGCTCCAGCCGGTCCCCGTATCACCGCGAAACACGAGTGACTGTTTCGCGGCGGCACATAGCTTGGGCGTGCCGCGTGGCGTAATTTCCCAACCCTCTTTTTCCACTTGACCGAACAGTGCCAACTGGTGATCGTGGCGCAGTGCGGTGCGCGCCGAGACGTGGGGGCTCGTCAGGGTGGCTGCGAAAGTGACGCGGCCGGGCTTATCGGCCGTGATGTGCCAGACGATTGCCTGGTCGGGATAACTGGCAAATGCCTGACGTGTGTAGTGCACGCCGTCAACCTGATACTCCACGGTCGCGATCGCGTTGTCCAAATCAAGTGCCCGGTGATAATCCGTGACGTTGTCATGGCCGGCAAGCGTGACGCGAAGATCTCCCAACGGCTGGTAAGCCTTCTGCCGGAGCGGTTCGCTCATGAAGTGCTCCATCGCCAGCTTTTCCGCGTCGCGTTGTTTGCCGTCACGGAGCAGCTTCCGGATCGTGGGTAAATACGCTGCCGCGCCTTCGTGCTGGTATTCGTGGGGTTGGCCGGTCCAGATCGTATCTTCATTCAGCTGCAGACGGGCTTCGGGAACGCTGCCATAGACCATCGCACCGAGGCGGCCGTTCCCGATCGGCAGCGCCTCGGTCCAATTGGCCGCCGGCTGTACATAGGACAAGACAAGCGGTTGGCGTGCGTTCACCGGCTCGGCTGCCGCCGACCAATGCATGGCAGCATGCCCCAGAACCAGGCCAAGGACGGTCAACGAAATCCATGCCGCAAACGGGAACCGCTGTTTGTTCATGTGCAATCCTCCAGATGTAAACTGTCACACAGCAGAAGATTTGGCAAGAATATGAAATGGCAAGAATATAAGACGTTTTCTTTAATCGAGCAAATACTCGTGAACGGTTACCCCATTTTCTATTTCCCCATCTCCGTACTCTTTTTCTAATTTCTAATTTCTAATTTCTTATTTTTAATTTCTAATTTCTTATTTCTTATTTTC
>CAZSOG010000696.1:0-3919 GCA_964607555.1 uncultured Pirellulaceae bacterium
CCTAACGCGGGTGGCCCGCATTAGAGACCTTATGGGCCGGAATTTGATGATCTTGAGTCAAGTTTTTGGGTCAGACTACGCATGGGTCGTGGGGCAATGCAAACGGGCATGCGATTGGGGTTGCGCGCGGTCGGTTTGGAAAACCGACCTACATGTGCCGCCCACCTGGATATCGGGCGGCGCTGCAAAGCGCTTTTTTGGGCGCTACACGTAGCGCGGCTCTCCGAGCCGTCACGGCCCCGCGGATCTGTCAGTTGGTTGGAGGCGACGCCTCCTTAGATTCTTATAGCTGTAGGATGCGCACGCCGTGCACGCATGTTTTTTGGCCGGTTGGCATCCGCCTTTGGCGGATGAGAAGCGGAGTCGCACTCGTCCAACAAGTGCCCAGTGTTTCGCGCCCAAACATCCACCTCTGGCGGATGCCACCCTTCTTGGGTTGCGGGCGGAGCCCGCATTAAGAAGGAACCGGTTCGCCCGACGGCCGGGACTGTGTTATATTGGCGCGTATTGGTCCGCGGCGCGCGTGGCCCGACCCCTGGCAGGGTTGCCGCGGTCGACCGCGGTGCTCCGGGGCGGAAGATGGCGGTGAAGTAGATACTCGTTTTGCTCAATTCACCATTGAGTGCTAGAAGGAAGAACAATCATGAGACAGATGCTTTGCCTGGCGGTCGGGTGCGTCTTGGCGTTTTCAACAATGGCATGTGCGGATGCGCCAGCGCGCGAGATGGTTCGACAGACCGGTTTGACCGGTGGACTGATCGTGCAGTTAGGATGTGACACGGCCGTTGAAGTTACCCGTCTGGGCCAGTTGCGACGATGCGGGAGCTTCCTGGTCCAAGGACTCGACACAGACCCGGCAACCGTCGCGAAACTGTGCGTCAATTTCGCGCGGCAGTACCGGGACGGCACGGTGACGACCGGCACGTTCGACGGTACGCACTTGCCCTATGTCGATAATCTGGTCAACTTGCTGGTCGCGGAATCGCTTGGGCCATGCCCGATGTCGGAAGTCATGCGTGTGCTGGCCCCCGGAGGTGCTGCCTGGATCAACGGCAAGATGACGATCAAGCCGCGGCCGGAGACGATCGATCAGTGGACCCATTATCTGCATGGGCCCGGCAACAACGCGGTCGCGGACGACAATCAAATTGGTCCGCCGCGATTCACGCAGTGGATTGGGGACCCGGTCTGGACTCGCAACCATCACAAGGTCAACAGCATCAGTACGGTCGTAACGAACGGCAGCCGTCTCTTCTACATTGTTGATCAGGCGACCGACGCGAACATGGCGGTACCGGGGAAGTGGGCCATCGTGGCACGGGACGCGTTCAACGGTAAGATGCTCTGGAAGAAACCGCTGCCACTCTGGGTCTCCGGCGCGATCCGGTTTCGCTCGGGACCTCCGCAGGTCACGCGACTCCTCGTCGCGGATGGGGACAGTCTGTTCGTACCACTCCAAGCGAACGCACCGGTCTCGAGGCTCGATGCGCGAACGGGCAGGACGATCGCGACCTACGCGGGCACGACGGGCGCTGAAGAGATCATCAAGAGTGACGACGTGTTGCTGGTGTTGACCGGCACGCCCGTTGCCGAACAGACGGCCAAGATGCCGGAGTTCCAGAAACTGTTTCGGTTTCCGAACAAGAAAACCGTGGTCGCCGTCAATGTGAAGACCGGCAAGAGCATCTGGAAATGGACACCGAAATCGGGTGATGTCCGTCCGGAGACGCTTGCTTCGGACGCCCGGCAGGTCTACCTGCAAGTATCCGACGGCGTCATCTGCCTAAACAAGGAAAACGGGGAAGTTGCCTGGACATTCGGAGCCACCGACAAACCGTCGCGGCGGAAGCTCTCCTTCGGTACGTACACGCTGGTGGTGTACGACGACGTGGTGATGTGCAACCTGTCGGGCACCGTGTCCGCGTTGTCCACGCATGACGGTCACGAGTTGTGGCAGCATCCGGTTGCAAAGCACGGATTCCACTCGCCGCTGGATATTTTCGTCATCGACGGACTGGTATGGCTTGGCACGCAGCGGCCGGATTCCGTTGCCCCACCGGCGGTCGGTGATTTTAGCGCGGGCCTGGATTTGCATACGGGAAAGACGAAGGTTTCCGAGTCGGTTCTGGCCGAACTGCAAACGGCCGGACACCATCATCGCTGCTATCGGGAGAAAGCGACATCTCGATTTATCCTGGCGGGGAAACGCGGCATCGAATTGGTTGATCTCGAGGGGTCGGATGACGTTCGGAACAACTGGATTCGCGGTACCTGTCAATATGGGATCATGCCGGCCAACGGGCTTCTCTATTGCCCGCCGACTTCATGTGGATGCTACATGGAGTCGCTGCTGCACGGTTTCTGGAGTCTCGCGTCATTCGACTCGGCCATGGAAGACCCGAGGCGCGTCGTCAAGCCGGCCGCGCGACTCAGCAAGGGTGCCGCGTACGCTCCCGCGCCAGCAAAGCAACACGGTGTGCCGGATGGCGAGGATTGGGCGGCCTATCGCCATGATGGCGTACGGAGCGGCGTCGCCGCGACGAACGTGCCGGCAGAGCTGCGGCTGGCCTGGACGACCCAAGTCGGCGGTCGGCTCACGCAGCCGGTGATCCACGATGGCGTGGTCGTGGTGGCATCGATCGACCGTCACACGATTCACGGGATGGACGCTCGGACCGGCCGTCCGCTGTGGCAGCAGACGGCCGGCGGGCGCGTTGATTCGGCACCGACGATCCGCGGGGATTTGGTGCTGTTCGGCAGCGACGATGGCAAGGTGAATTGCCTGCGATTGCACAGCGGTCAAGTGGTCTGGAGTTTCCTGTGCGCGCCGAAACATCTCATGAATGTCGCGCACGATCGGTTGGCTTCCGTATGGCCCGTGCACGGCAGCGTCCTGGTCTTGGATGGCGTGGCGTATTGCGCGGCGGGACGATCTACGTGGGTGGATGATGGCATCTACCTCTATGCCTTGGATCCGGAGACGGGCGGCGTATTGCACACGTACCATTTCAAGAGCACGACACCTGAATTCGAACAAAACAAGGAGCAGGCGAGCGACAAGTACGTTGCGAAAATCGATCAGAATCGAACGGACTACAAGACCTTTCTACAGCCCGATCGAAGCGACGCATTTTCCATGGCGGGTGGCACGCGTGCGGACGTGCTGGTAAGTGATGGACATAGCGTGTTCTTGCACCAAGTGAAATTCGACCGCGACCTTGTGCGGCAGCCAGGGATGTCGCGCCATCTGTTTTCCACGTCCAGCCTGTTGGACGATTACGAGAATCATCGCTCGCATTGGATGTTGGGCACGGGTGATTTCAGTCGCGTCCCGGTCGCGTACTCGTGGATTGTCAACAGCCGGGGCGCACGCCGGCGAGACTGTGCGACCGCCGTGCCCTATGGCGTAACGCTCGTGTTTGACGACCACGCGGTGTGGGGCGTGCACCGGCAAGGCCGCTCCGACGGAAACTACACGCTATTCCAACGCGCGAACCGCCCGTTCTCCGAAAACGAACCGGCGCTGCCCGATTTCCGCAAGCTACCCAAGGACGAGACACCGGCGCCCTACGTGTGGTCCGAGCAAATCAACGTCCGCCCGCGCGCGTTGGTGAAGTCGGGTGATTTTCTGTTTCTCGGAACCACACCGACTGACATCCCCGCACAAGACCCGCACGCTGCCTACGAAGGCCGACTCGGCGGTGACGTGCGCGTGTTTCGGGCCGCGGACGGTAGCCAAATCGCCAGGTATGCGTTGGATCATCCGGTCGTCTGGGACGGCATGGCCGCCGCGGACCAGCGGCTGTTCGTGGCGACGACGGACGGAAAAGTGCGGTGTTTTGGGAAGTAGATTCTTTGGCTGCCACATGCGCGCACCGTGCGCGCATGTTTCGAAGCGAACAACGGAAGCGGCGGAACA